>JAQXIE010000024.1 GCA_029007645.1 Bacteroidales bacterium | reverse complement strand
GTTCCGAATGCTACGACAGTAAGTCCGATCACCAGATCACTCACACCCCACTTTTTGGCTATTGCCGATGCTCCGTCGGTCAAAGCGTTCGCTCCGACCAATATCAACACCAGGCCTAAAATCAACCACAATATGTCCATCCTCCTTAATTTTCTGCAAATTTAAGAAAAGACTGTCTTGGAAACAAAAAACAGCCGAATCAAATAACGATACCGGCTGTTTTTCATCCTTTCTTTTCGCGTCTTTATTTCTTTTCGCGTCTTTCGATTGCTTTATGCACCTTGTGAATCTCCTTCGCCATGCAGAATGCTGCTGCGACAGCGGCGGCTTTCAATACAATTTTCGTGATCCCGAAAGCGAGATGAGTTGCGAATTCGCACTCTTTTGTCTTAAAATCCATAGTATTTTCGATTAATAGTTTCCATTGCAACGGCCCTTTCCGTGCCGTCATCTTAATAACAATTATATTTCTCAGTTGGTTTATTTTGATTACTTTTGTACATGAAATGTTTTGTAGCGCCCCTTCAGGGGTTCACCGACGACTTGTTCCGCCGTGCATATGCGGATATTTTCGGCACGCCCGACCGTTTTTTCACACCTTTCATCCGAGTTGAACGAGGTCAGCTCAGAGTCCGTGATGTTCGCGGCGTGACATCTGAACTTAATCAGGGACTCAATGTAGTACCCCAGATAATCTTCCGCGACACCGACGAGTTCGACATGCTGATTTCCCGGCTCAAAGAAACAGGAGCGGACCATATAGATATAAATATGGCATGCCCCTTCCCTCCTCAGGTTCATAAAGGACGAGGCGCAGGAATGCTTCTCCGGCCCGAATTTCTCGAGACATTGAAAGGACGCTTGTCGGAACTTGAGGATATAAAATTTTCGGTTAAAATGCGCCTCGGAGTCGATGATTCCGCGGACTACCGGCACATCATGGGAATTATCAACGATATGCAGCTTGAGCATGTAACGATACATCCGCGCATAGCGTCGCAGCAATATGCGGGCGAAACGGATATGAATGAATTCAGCCGCTTCCTGGATAGTTGCCGTCATCCTGTGATTTATAACGGCGACATTACGGAGCCGTCTCAGATAGACTCGATTGCCGGGCGTTATCCAGGCATTGCAGGCGTAATGGCCGGCCGCGGACTTATAGCACGTCCGTCGCTGTTTGCCGAATGGAACGAGGGAGCCGAGTGGGATGAAGAGAAACGCGCCACACAACTGTTGAAGTTGCATGACGCGTTGATGTCGGGAGCCCTGGAGCGCCTCAGCGGCGACCGGCAGATACTGGCTCACCTGCAGCCTTACTGGGAATATTTCGGTCGCAATTTCGAGCGACGTCAGGTCAAGGCTCTGCTGAAAGCCCGCACAGTCGAGAAATATATCCAGGCGCTGGGCAACCTCAGATAGCTTACCGTTTGCGGTAAACGAGCTCTATGCCTTTACCTGTACCCAGGTTGCGCGAATATTTCTTATCCTTGGCGTTGTTCCAATGTTCGGCGACGCCCAGCGATTTCAGCGGAGTTCCGTCACCATCGGGATCGTAAACAGTGCCTGAAGGTGGATTGCCCGCCTGAGCGGCTTCCATGAGATACATATCGGAATAATCCACTTCGGGAGCATCGGGGAATTCGTTGATCAGCAGATCATTGGCAACCATATCGACTGCCACGGGATCCAGACTGCCAAGCAGTGAGGATGGCCAGGCACCGTTGAACGGAGTCATATTCCACTGAGGCATAGGCTCTCCGCCTACATTTTTGCAGCCATAAACGCCGTCGATAAGCCACAGGACTGTCTTGGCGCCCAGATCCTTATGACCCATAAAGTCGACGAACGTCAGATATTTGGGTTTGCCGCTGCGATCCTGGTCAAAATTGTTATGGAAGTTCTTGCGCCAGTCGGGATCAATGCTCATGCATCCGTACCAGTTTTTACCACACAGAGTAACGCCCTGACCCACATGGCCCTTCAACAGCGCCATATTGATCACGTAATCGGCATCGACAAACGGTTTGGCAATTCCTGTAGCCAGATTGCCGTTATCTGCCGAATACTTCATGGCTCCGGGGACAAACTCGACCTTGATTCGACCGTCACCGCCCTGATTGTCGACATAATTCACATTGGGATACAGGTTATGGCATTTCTTATAGAGGTAGTCGGTGATAAACCGGCTCGGCTCCGCAATGGTGATATCCTCCTGGCGTATGCATCCCTCGTCGACCATGCTTCGGATCAGAGCCAGTACCATCTGGGGAGTCGCATTGATTTCACGGCTGTCCTGATGTGACGCCGTATTGTTGTTGTTGATCTTTACGGCTATTTTCTGACCGGGCTCATAACCGACGTCACCATGGCCGTGGGTCCGGTTGTAGTGCGTAAAAATCGCGTTCCATGAATCCTTGACAGTTCTTTCGCCGGTAATGCCCATCAGGGTTTCAGCCATCATCCAGTCGCAGGATTCCTGATTGGTATTCTTATCGTCGAACCACATGTCGGAACCACCTTTCCAACTTGCGGTGCCAGGAGCATGACTCCAGACTACGCGTCCCGGAATAATACCGCGGGCCTCTCCTACCGGACTGTTGGGAGCCAGACACTGTTCTGCTTTCTTATTTTGAGATTGAGCCTGCAGCGCCATACCGCAGGACATAATGGATATAGCCGTGCCTATCAGCAAATTTCGTATTATCATATGTCAGATTGTCAGTTTGTTCCTGATGACAAAGATAATAATTAAAACCGTTAGTTCAAAATTATGACATTCCGACTCATCCTACTCATTCCGCAAATTTTGCAGGTTGGAGTCTAATACTTAATTTTGCAATGAAGTTGTTTCTACTTATTTTTATGGTAAGATTTATTAAGATTTTGGAGCAGATTTGGTCGATTGAAGAGGGAGCAACCTTTAGGTTGCTCCCGATGAAAGCGGCCAAAGATGCCCAAAAGATTAATAAAGATTGCCATAAAGTTAATACTTTTTTTAGATTTTTCAGTTACGTAAATAAGTAGAAACAACTTCAATATGAACGCATTCAGTAGTATAAAGCATTTCGACACACTGCCTGCCGGCAAAATAGCCGAGGAGGTAAACCGCGAGCTCCGGAGCCATGGACGTCTCGTCATCACGGCGCCGCCGGGATCGGGTAAATCCACCTTGCTTCCACTCACGATACTTCAGGATATTCCGGAGGGGAAAATAGTGATGCTTGAGCCCCGCCGTGCCGCCGCGCGGCAGATAGCCATGCGCATGGCCGATGAAATCGGTGAACGGATCGGAGCCACCGTCGGATACAGGATGCGGTTTGAATCAAAAGTCTCAGAAACCACCCGGCTTGAAGTGGTGACCGAAGGGATATTGGAGAGACTGCTCATAGCCGATCCTACTCTGGAGGGCATCTCGGCTGTGATATTTGATGAATTTCATGAGCGCAGTCTGACATCCGATCTGACACTTGCATTGACATTGCAGGCTCAGAATCTAATCCGCGACGATTTGAAGATAATCATCATGTCGGCGACGATGAACTCGGAAGAAATCTGCAACCGGCTTGGCGCCGCGTTGGTCACGGCCGAAGGCCGGATGTTCGATGTCGAAGTCAGATATGGCGGAGACACGGACCCTCGCGAATGCGTTCAGACCGCGGTCTCGGCAGTGCGCCGCGCATGGCGCGAACAGGAGGGAAACATTCTCGTTTTTCTACCCGGATATTCCGACATCGCAAGATGCGTCGAATCCCTGAAACAAATCCTGCCGGAAGCCGAGATATTTCCGCTACATGGGATGTTGACTCCAGTCGAGCAATACAAGGCTATCGAATATAATCCGGCGAACCGCAGGAAAATTGTTGTGGCCACGCCTATAGCCGAGACCTCGCTGACCATCGAGGGAATCAGAACAGTGGTTGATTCGGGACTGTACCGGACGGTGCGTTACGACCCGTCGACCGGACTGAGCAGGCTTGAAACGGAGAGAATCACGCTCGATATGGCGCAGCAGCGCACGGGACGAGCCGGTCGACTTTCCAGCGGAGTATGCTACCGGCTGTGGTCAAAAGCAATGGAGCACCGCATGGCTGAACACCGCGTGCCGGAGATACTGAGTGCCGATCTGAGCGGAATGATACTGGACATAGCCGCATGGGGAGAAAGCAATCCCCTCTCGTTGCCATGGCTGACGCCGCCTCCGCAGCGTGCTGTGGCCGAAGCGGTCAGACTGTTGTCGATGCTCGGAGCCGTTGATGAGTCAGGCAGCATTACCGGCCATGGCAAGCGAATGGCAGGACTACCGTGCCATCCGCGAATCTCAAACATGCTTGTAAAAGCGCCCGGTGATAGCGCCCGGGCGCTCGCCTGCGATCTGGCGGCGATTCTGGAAGAAAAAGATCCTATGAACGATGACCGGGATGCCGACATCAATACCAGAATAGCGTTATTGAGACAGTACAGACGCGGCACGCTGATGGGGGCATGGAAGCGAATTGAGCGGGCGGCCGCCCAATACCGGCATCTGGCCCGTTGCGGGGCTGACAATACTCCACCAGACCCTGTGATTACGGGGAATCTTATCGCACTGGCATTTCCCGAAAGAATAGCGATGCGCCTCAAAGATGGAGTCTACCGCTTGCCATCGGGCGAGAACATACGGCTCAACGAAGAGGACGATCTGTCGGCATGCGAATTTCTGGCGGTCGCAGCTATGGACCGTCGGATTTTCCTTGCCTCGCCCGTATCGAAAGACACGCTGCATGCTCATGCCAATTTGCATGACAATATCTCGTGGAATTCCCGCGAAGGGAAACTTGTGGCCATGCGTGAGTCCAGAATAGGCGTTTTGGTGCTTGAAAGCCGGAAGATCGAGGACCCTGATCCAGATGCTCTTACCGAAGTACTGTGCGAAGCCGCCAAAAAACATGGACTCAGCATGTTTGATTTCAATGACGCGACGGCGGCGTTGCAGCAACGATTGCAGACCGTAAGCGGATGGCATCCTGAGTTGAACATCCCGGACATGTCGACCGACACTCTGCTGGAGAACGCCCGACAATGGCTTCCGATGTATGCGGAGGGTGCAACAACGGTCGCATCCCTGCACAAAATAGACATGTGTCAAGTCATCAAGGGAATGGTAGGATACGAGCTGATGAACCGGGTAGATGCGATCGCCCCCGAACATCTGAGACTTCCCGGGGGCCGGAACGTCCGGATCCAATATCGGCAAGGGACTCCCGACCCCGTGGTAAGCGCCAGGTTGCAGGATTGCCTCGGAATGCTCGACACGCCAAGAGTAGACAATGGTACGCGTCCCGTACTAATGGAACTCCTATCGCCTGGATTCAAGCCCGTCCAGCTCACCCGGGATCTGCGGGGATTCTGGACCGGTACCTACTATGATGTCCGCAAGGAACTGAAACGCCGGTATCCCAAACATCGCTGGCCCGACGACCCGTTAGCCCCGAATTCCTGAAAGATAGCGAATGGCACAAATATACCTGTTTATTCTGCGAAACCGGATTTCCAATAGTCGGAAAGTTCGCTCCAACTGACTATATAGCCCTTCCCCGGAATGGGATTGACATTACGGCCGTTCAACCGGACGGAGGCATATAGATTGTGCGTGTCTGATTCCAGCAGAATAATCGCCAGATTGGCACCTAACGGAGTTATATTCTGCAATTGCCAGACCCTGTAGAGTTGGGTATAGTCCGTCCGATTATAATGACATCCCGGGATTCTGAGCGCCGACAGCAGAGGCAGCAGGGTCTCGGCATGGCCGAAGTAACCGTCGAAGAAAGGATGATGCTGCGGATGTGCCTGAGAATCTTCGATATCGTCCAATATTGCGATTACCAATGGTTTGACCGCCTCCTTCACTATGTCGGGAGCCATCGGATTGACGCAATTTCGCAGATAATGTGTGAGATTGCTCAAATACCAGCAGCTCCTGTACTCTCGCTCGTTCATCCATCGGGTGGTAGGCGCAGAGAGTCCCATGGCCCTGCGCGACTGCAGAACGGAATATATTTCGGTAACCAGCTTCAGAGCATGTTTCCTGCCTATTTTCTGCACCATGCTCTTGCCTATCAGTTTCTCAATCGGTTCGGGGCTTAAGTTTTTTGATTCCATTGTTGAAATCAGCCGCTTCCAGGCACCGTTTTTCCGATATTCTGAATAAACCGAATCGACAGCAAAGAAGTAAAGCAGGTCGGAGAACTGATGTCCGGATTCGGCGGAGATGTCCAGACTGTCATTGCCAAGAGCCAAGGCATGGTTGAATTCATACATGGTCATAATGGCTCTGGGCACGAAAGAAGCAATTCCGGCGACTTTGGCGTAACCGTCATGGAGGCCGGTGAACATTTCGGACATCTCCTTGCCCAATCTTTCCTCCTCGCCGATACCAACCGGGGACAATTGGCCCCATTTGCCGTCAGAAACGGAACGAATGGTATCGATCATAGCGAGGAAAGCCAAACCGTCCTCAGTGATATCGCCCGCCGACTTGGCATCCTTAAGTGTCTTCTCGAGAGCGGTGAATTTGGCCGGACCGGTCATGTAGCGGGCTCCGTGCCGGGCAATGTAGGAGACATGGACGGGACGTAGGCTGTCGGGCCAGACACTCTGCTGTGTGGCCGTGAAATCATAAGGCATCATTGAACCGTCGAACTGCGCCGGCAGAATATCATATGCGCGACACAGCAACGGCGCGAGCGCCTGTAACAACAGATATGCGAGACAGAACCTCTGGCGTAATTTCATGGCATCATACTATAAGGTGCACATTACCATGGGCATTGATCCGGTAGGAGGATGTCACTCCGGTGTTGCGGTCCGTGATACGGAACACATCGGACTCGATGCTGTCACCTCCGGCCAGTCCATAAGCGGCCCGGATTACGCCCGCTATCTCATGCTGTCCACTCACTTCCACGGTCTCCTTACGGCCGTCGGCATGCTCAATCATCACTTTTGAAATGTCTTCAGGATGAATTCTATTTGCTTTTTCCATATAAATCCTTATAAATTCGTTCTTTTTCAATAGAACAAATTCAAGGGACAATAGATTATTTTTTCTTAGAATTTGTCCCTGAAATTTTTGGTTTCAAATACTGTCCGGTATAGCTTTCTGGGATTTCGGCAATCTGTTCGGGAGTGCCCTGGCCGACTATATTTCCACCGGCTTCTCCCCCGTCGGGACCGATATCGATAATCCAGTCGGCCGACTTGATGACATCCATGTTGTGCTCGATTATAACGACGGTGTTGCCTTTGTCGACAAGACGATTCAGCGATTTCATCAATACTGAAATATCGTTGAAATGAAGACCGGTGGTCGGTTCGTCGAATATGAACATGGTTCCCGACTGGTTTTCCTGAGCCAGATACCAAGCCAGTTTGACACGTTGGTTCTCGCCTCCCGACAATGTGGAGGAAGACTGGCCGAGCTTGATATATCCGAGGCCGACATCCTGCAGAGGCTGCAGACGCCGGATGATTCTGCGCTCGTCGGTGCCGGCGTTTTCCGACAGGAATTCGATGGCCTGATTCACCGTCATGTCCAGAAACTCATAGATGTTCTTTCCGCGATATTCCACTTCGAGAATTTCCGGTTTGAAACGTTTCCCATGGCAAGACTCGCAAGTGACCTTGATATCGGCCATAAACTGCATGGGAATGGTGATCGTGCCTTCGCCCTGGCATTCCTCGCACCGGCCACCGTCAGTATTGAAAGAGAAGTAGGCGGGGGTGAAACCCATCTGTTTGGACAGCTGCTGCTCGGCAAACAGTTTTCGGATCTCGTCGTAAGCCTTCAGGTAAGTTGCCGGATTGCTTCGCGAAGAAGTTCCGATAGGATTCTGATCGACAAATTCGATAGCTCGGACGCGGCTCAGGTCGCCTGAAATGGCCTTATGCGTGCCGGGGGCATCGCCAGTTTCGCCCAGCATGCGCTGCAGACCCTTGAACAGGATCTCGCGTACGAGCGTGGATTTACCCGATCCGCTGACACCTGTGACCACCGTCATGACATTGAGCGGGAACCGGACATCGATATTCTTCAGATTGTTTTCGGCCGCGCCTTCGACCAATATGCTCAGCTTCCATGGTCTGCGCCTCTCGGGAACTTCGATGCTGCGCGCCCCGTTCAGATAGTCCAGCGTATACGATTTTCCCTTATGTTTCTTGCCCAACGCCTCGGCCAAAGGACCATGAAACACGATTTCGCCGCCATTACGGCCCGCGTCGGGACCGATGTCGACAATCTCATCGGCAGCCATCATGATGTCTTCGTCATGTTCGACCACAATGACTGTATTGCCGATCTTCTGCAGATTCCTAAGTACCTTGATCAGCTTCTCGGTATCGCGGGAATGAAGTCCGATTGAAGGCTCGTCGAGAATATATAGCGAACCGACCAGCGAACTTCCCAAAGATGCGGCAAGATTGATACGTTGGCTCTCGCCGCCCGACAATGTATTGCTGAGCCGGTCGAGCGTGAGATAACCAAGGCCCACATCGAGCAGGAACTGCAGGCGCTGATTGATTTCGACAAGCAGTCGCTCGCCTATCTTTGCATCGGCGTCCGAGAGTTCAAGATCCTGAAAAAAGGGCTTCAGTTCGGTGATAGGCATTCTCACGAGTTCGGTGATGCTGCGGCCACCAACCTTGACATATTCCACATCCTTGCGCAACCTTGAACCGTGACATTCCGGGCACCTTGTCTTGCCGCGGTAACGGGCCTTAAGCACACGGTACTGCATCTTCTCCTGCATCGTGTCGATCCAGCGGAAGAATCCGTTGATGCCCTCCCACTGGTCGTTTCCGTTCCACAGGAAGTCGCGCTGTTCATCGGTCAGTTCATGGTAAGGCGTGTGTATTGGGAAATTGAACTTCGGAGCGATGTGTATCAGCTTTTTCTTCCATTCCGACATCTTGTCGCCGTTCCAGCAACGCACGGCATTCTGGTAGACCGACAGAGTTTTGTTGGGGATTACAAGATCCTCGCTGATGCCGAGCACGTTACCGAACCCTTCGCATACAGGGCACGCACCGTAGGGATTGTTGAAATTGAACATCAGATCCGACGGTTCGCGAAATTCCATTCCGTCGGCTGTGAACTGACGCGAGAAATTATGCTCACGAATTCCGTCGTCACACCATACCTTGAGCAGGGCCTGATTGTTTCCCTCAAACCATGCCGTCTCCACCGAATCGGTGAGCCGTGAGATTTCATCCTTATTGTCGGCGACCGCCAGCCTGTCGACCAGCAGCCGGTAACCATTGTTCTTCCTGGGCTTTTCGGCCAGAATATCGGTTATATTGAAAAATTGGCCATCCTTTTCAAGCCGGGAGAAGCCCTCCTTAGCATAAATTTCAAGTTGTTGCGGGAATGTACGATTCTCTACCTTAGGGATATCGGCCAGCACGGCAATACGTGTTCCTTCCGGATATGACAAGGCAGTACGGACAATATCCTCGATGCCATGCTTGCGCACTTCAGCGCCTGATATCGGGGAGAAAGTGTGTCCGATACGTGCAAACAGCATACGCAGATAGTCGTAGATTTCGGTGGCCGTGCCGACGGTGCTTCGAGAATTCCGGGTGTTGACCTTCTGCTCAATAGCAATTGCAGGAGGAATACCCTTGATATAATCGCACTCGGGTTTGGACATTCGGCCCAGGAACTGGCGGGCATAGGCCGAGAGCCCTTCGACATAACGGCGCTGACCTTCGGCATACAGTGTGTCGAACGCCAGCGAAGACTTTCCGCTGCCGCTCACACCCGTCATGACTATAAGCTTGCCCAGAGGCAGTTCAAGATCTATATTCTTAAGGTTGTTGACCCTTACACCTTTTAACTGAATTTTCTTTTCTTCCATCTATAAGATAACGTAAAACGGCGGCGTTATGTATGTATGAAAACTATACCCTCAACGCTATGCCTGATGCTTGCCGCATCCATGTTGCCCGGCTGCAGCACAAAAACAGAGAACCCCGACCGCGACCAGATCGATGCGGTCATAGCGGAAACGGCAAAAATAGCGGCCAGATATTACGACAGCATAAGCCACGCGCCTGACTCGGACATGGCGAGGCTTATGACCAATTTCGATAACGCGATATCGAAAATCAATGACCGTCACGCACCGGACCTGTACCTGAAAATGAACGAGGCGGACAACGACACGCTGGCCAAAATCATATTCCGCGTGGTGGCCCGTCGCGACTCTATGCTGCGCATGCCTCAAGACACAGTTCAGGCCTCAGAGACTGACTCCCTGAAGCCTGAACCAAAGTCTTTATAAGTCCTAAGGACCCTTTATTCCAACTACCCTTCTTAGAATTTGAAACCTGCGGAAAGAACCACCTTATGGTTGTTCAGACCGAGTTTCGCATTCATGGCCGTGGCGGCCATATCATAGGGATCGGCGGCGAAGGGTGTATAGGTCGACGAGGTGTGTTTGTATACGTAGGCCGCATCGACATAGAAACTCTTGATACGATAACCGACACCGGCCGTGACATACATCGTCTGGTTGTCGAGAGTATACGAGAAGGTTCCCGATGATGGTATGTTGGCAAGATTTGATTTGGCCTCGCTTGTCACAGGCGACCAGTTGTAGTTGAAACCGGCACGGACGCTGAGCTGGGGAAGCACCCTGTATTCCGCGCCGATACGTATTGTCGAACTGTTACGGTAGATTGTCCGCACAGCGTCATTGGCCATCTGAATGGGAGTCGGTTGAGCTACATACGGCGCTTCGGACTGCAAGTTGCCATAATAGTAATCATAGCCATAGTAGTCGTCATAATAGTCGTTGTAATAATTGTAATAGTTCGGCTCCTTGAATTTCATTTTCTTATATCCCTGCCATTCGTAGTCGAACGAAACGATGCATTTGGAACCAATCACGCCGGCCACGCTGGCAATCACACGCCAAGGAGTCTGGAGACGGACCTTGTCGTAGGTTGAGACGCCACCATTGGTTTCCGCGTAGTCGTTGCCGTCATAATTATCCTTCTCGCTCAGAGCCGGATTATGCTTGAAATTATAAGTATAATCCACCTGGTCGGGAGCGTAATTCTCCGTCAGATTGTAGTATGTCGGAGTGTGGAACGCGAGGCCGAGACGGAGTTCCTGGATCGGCTTCACGATGACACCCAGCTGATAGTTGAATCCGGAGCCGGTCAGGTTGTAAAGCTGGTCCATGATCCAATCGGCATTCTGCTGACCTATTCTACCATAATTCGGATTATAAACATAGGCTTTCTGCAGGCTCTCCTGCCAGATGGAAGATACGGTATAATCGACGTCAACGATACCGAAGTTCATGCCCCAGAACACCTTGTTGGCGATGTTTCCGCCGAGCGCGATGTTGTATTCGTCGATCGAACCACTTTCCTGAACATCGAAAAATCCGGTTCCCGTGGTTCCGTCGCCAAACTGGCCATACCAATGAGTGGTGCCGTCATGCTGCTCCTCCGGAGTAATCAGGAAAGAGTCATATCCCAGAACGGGAGCCCAGGGAACATATCGGTCGTTAACACCAGGAGTATAAGGATCATAGGTATCAGTAGTCTTGACATCCGGCTCCGTCAGATTATAATTGTTGGCGATTCCGGCTATATAATTCGAGAGCGATGTCTTGAGCTGAGGAACCGAACCGCGATACCGACGGTTGAACGAGGCCGCTTTGTTGTAGGTAAAACCCAGATTCAGATTCGGCATGACCTTGTTCCGTAGTCTCAGAGTGCCGACCACACCGACATTATTAAAACTGAAAGTGGTGTGATTGAGCGAGTACGAGGTGTTTGCATACGTGCTCGTATTGTGCTGCATATCGAGGCTGATTGTAAAACCGACCTCGTTGCTGCGGTAAACGCCTATACCGCCGGGGTTCTGAGACAGTGTGGACAGATCACCGCCAAGAGCACCGAACGCACCACCCATCGACATGAACCGGGCCGTACCGTTCAGTTCCGTAGTCGAAAGCCGGTATGCGTCGGTAGGGTCCTGTGCCATCATGGTTCCGCTCACGGCCCCCGCCAATAATAATACGGATATTTTATTCATATTCATGTGGTTTCAATTATTGAGCGCAACATGGTGATTCCAAATTGCATGTTTTTAAATTTTAAACTCATCCGAACCAACTAAGGCTCGGATGAGTCTATATGTTCAATCAGTAAAATTATCTTCTGTGACCACCGCCACCGCCACGGGAACCGCCACCGCTGTAGCCCCGGCTGGAGCTGCCGCTGTTGTAGCCTCGGCTCGAGCTGCTGTTGTTGTAGCTGCGGTTCGAGTTGCTGTTATAACTGCGGTTCGAGTTGCTATTGTAGCTGCTGTTCGAATTGCTGTTATAGCTGCGGTTCGAATTGCTGTTATAGCTGCGGTTCGAGTTGCTGTTGTAGCTACGGTTCGAGTTGCTGTTGACCGAAGAGCCGTTGTTATAGGTTCGCGTTGTCGTTGTGGCGTTGTTATAACGGCGCGGAGAGCTCGTGTTGTATGACCGGTTGGTTGTGCCGGAATTGGTATTCACATTACCCTGGATTCGATTACCGGCTGCTCCGGTACGGTCGTTGCGGTTCGATCCGCTTGACAGACCCAGTTCTTCGGCACGACGGTTGATACGGCGTGAAATTTCAGCGCGGTTTGCCGAGACGGAATTTCCGGGACGGTCCAGGCGACTTGGCTGCTGAGACGTAGCTGTCTGGGTATAACCGCGACGGTTGCCGGATACGCGTGTAGGCTGACGGTTTGCACTTGCAACGTTACCGTTTCCGCGGACATTCGAGCTGCCGGGACGTCCGTAGCTGCCGTTATGGTTGTAACCGGGAGCGGTATTGTGGGCCCAACCGCCGGCAGGACGTGTTGGACGGTGCGAACCCGGACGACGGTCGGCATAGAATGGACGACTCCAGCCGCCACCCCAGCCGGGATAATAACCGGGACCCCAACCCCAGCCGGGATAATAACCGGGACCCCAGCCCCAGGCCCACGACGGACCCCAGTTCCAGGACCAGGAGGGACCCCATGTCCATGTCCACGACGGACCCCAGTTCCACCTCCAGCTCAACGGACCCCAGTTCCAGCTCCATGAGGGTCCCCAGGCGTAGTAACGCGACGGATAGTAGTAGTCATAATAGTAGGGAGCAAAAGTGGGCTCGCCATAATTATTGATCACAACCTCGACGTTGCCGTAGGAATTGTTGAGGACGTCCTCGAGCAGAGATGCATTGTCGACCACAATCGTAGGATTGTAGTACTTCTGGATCTGCTGGGTGTACACGAAATCCTGATCGGTCTCAGCCCGGGCGCCGATGGTATCGACCGGGGTCTCATAATACATGTCTTTGGCACGATTATATTCGTCGACATCCATGTTGCTGAAATCCTTGATATAGTAGGATTTCTTAGACTTCTTGCCCGACGTGGGTGAGGCCGAAGACTTATCGTTATTAGGATTGTAGTATATGTCGTCATCCTGAGCCTGCATCACGGGCAGGGTCAGCGCCAATACTCCTAATGTCAGTAACAGTTTTTTCATCGCTCTGAGTTTTATTGTATTGACAAATTATTTGTTACAAGGTTTAATTCAATCGCCACGATAATATTCCTGAAGATAGCATCGTGCTATAAAATCGTGGTATTTTCCGACAATCTGATGATTGTCAGAATCAAGAAAATGAGCATCGGAAAGCCATCCGTTTGCAAAAATGAACTTGAGCAGGTCGGCAGGGCATAAACCCCTCTGCGTAAGGAGTTCAATTGCATGCTCGGAGGCATAATTCCAATCGTAAAGAGGATTGTCGGGATCAGCAATGCACTTCGCGATATTCTTAGCAAGCAACATTCCCTTGTGTTCGTCGACCATCAGGACGAAATCGTGATCGTCGGAAAACTGATCAAGATGCCTCTCCCCTTTCTCCCAACCCATGCTGTGGATGAAAAAACGGTTCAATTCCTCATAATTGCTGAAATAGGCGATCTTTCTGCCATTGGTCGCAGCGATAAATTTCTGGTAGTATGGATGTACCGGAACATCGACGGGTTGTTTGTCGTAGGCAGTATCGGGCAACTTGCCGGTCAGGAGCAGGAAGACCCATTCGGGCGAATAGAGAGCCAGAGGCCCTGTGGGATATTCCGTCACAGCCTCATCGAAGCGCGACTGCAGGACAATGCCCTCACGATCATCGCGGACTTCGGGTTCGAGAGCTATTTGCTGCAACGTCGCTGCAAACGCGGGGGCAAGCAGCCAGCTCTGCATAAACAACCAGCGGGCAAGATGCATGATGTCTTCCTGATCCTCGGGATCAGTATAGCTCAGTCCTCGGGCTATGTTGCATTCCTCGTTCACAGGCGCTTCATCGTAGCGGACTTCAAGATATTCAAAAATCTTTTCGGCAAGACCGACAAGCCCGGGATCAAGGGGGCTGACAAGACGCCGGTTGCTGTCGAGCATGGCACAATCATACCACACCAGAAACTCGATATCTTCCCGGTTCAGTTCAAACTCCACATAATCCTCGGAAAGGTCGTGGAACGGAACAAGCCAGCCGAAAAGTTCCCGGTTGGCCGTGATGAAAGATCTCCAGAGTCCGGCATCGGCGACAATATCCTGAAAATAGCCGGCCAGAGTCATTGCCAGATGTTTGCGCATGCCCTGCGACATTCCGGAACCGAAGTCATCCTTAGCAATGACTTCGTAGATACCATTGGCAATCTTCAGATAGTAAGCCTCATGCTCGGGGTGAGCCGGATAATAAGGCTGCCTGATTGCAAACTCCTGTGCCGTGATTGTTCCCATATGCGATGTGCCCCCGGATTTATTTTAGTTATCTCAGTTTATCTATTAACTGATCAACAGTCATATTTGTTTGCTCGCCGGTGGCCATATCTTTCAACATCAAGGACCCGTCGGCCAGTTCCTGCTCGCCGACGAAAGCCACGAAGGGGATGTGATCGGCATCGGCCGACGACATCTGCTTTTTCATCTTGGCGCTGTCGGGGAACAGCTGCGCCGGGATACCGGCCTCACGCAACTGTCTGACATATTTCATGGCCTGACGAGATTCCTTCTCGCCGAAGTTGATGAAGAGTACCTTGACCGAGGTCTCGACCTCCTCGGGATAAAGGTCCAGCTGGTTCATGACGTCGTAAATACGGTCGGCACCGAACGAAATACCGACACCCGAAAGGCCGGGCATACCGAAAACGCCCGTAAGGTTGTCGTAACGGCCGCCGCCGGTGATACTGCCGATCTGAACATCGGCAGCTTTGACTTCAATAATCGTTCCCGTGTAATAATTCAGACCGCGGGCCAGCGACAAGTCGACTTCGACAGTCGCGCGATGTCCCAGATCGTTGATGCCCTCAATCACCTCGCGCATCTCCTGCACGCCCAGACTACCGGTCTCTGAATCCTTGAGCATGTCGGCAATCAGATCCAGTTTCTCCTCATTGCTGCCCGACATGGTCAATACGGGCTGCAGCAGGGCAATGCTCTCCTCGGAGATTCCGTTGTCGCGCAATTCCGCGTTGACATTGTCAATACCGATCTTGTCGATCTTGTCCATTGCCACGGTGATGTCGACAATCTTATCGGCGGCTCCGATGGCTTCGGCTATACCGGCAAGAATTTTCCGGTTATTGACTTTTATAATGATATTGATGCCCAGATCGGCAAACACTGCGTCGATCAGCTGCAGCAGTTCCAGTTCATTGTTAAGGGAATCGGAGCCGACCACATCGGCATCGCACTGGTAGAATTCACGGTAACGACCCTTCTGGGGACGGTCGGCGCGCCATACGGGCTGGATCTGGAAACGCTTGAAAGGCATCTGCAATTCGTTGCGATGCTGCACCACGAAGCGGGCGAACGGCACCGTCAGGTCGTAGCGGAGACCTTTCTCCGACACTTTGGACGTTAGTTTGACACTGTTACGGCCAGCCAACTCCTCGTCGTTAAGATTCTTCATCCAGTCGCCGGAATTGAGAATCTTGAAGAGCAATTTGTCGCCTTCGTCACCATATTTGCCCATCAGGGTCGAGAGATTCTCCATGGCCGGAGTTTCTATCTGCTTGTAGCCGAACAGTTTGAACTGTCGTTTAATCGTGTCGAATATATAGTTTCTGCGCGCCATTTCGATCGCGGAGAAGTCTCTGGTGCCTTTAGGGATTGCAGGTTTCTGAGCCATAATGTTGTTTTAATTTAATTATCGAAGTTGTCTAACCTAATTTACGTTTTATAAATATTCTGACGAAGTGTAAACTTTATGGCAATCTTTATTAATCTTTTGGGTGTCTTTCTCTGCTCTCATCGGCACCGACCGAAAGGTCGCTGCCTGTTGGGTCGCCTACGCTCCCCGAGCCCTTCGGGGTTCGATCGAAGAAATCCACTCCAAAATCTTAATAAATCTTACCATAAAAATTTGTTTAGACAACTTCATCCGCAAAATTAATAAAATAATATCAGAATTCCATTGCCAACCGGACATTGAACTGCCGACGGGTCAGGTAATTCGGAACTCCATACTGGATATTGTTTACATCGGTGACCCAATAGTAGCTGCTGACATTGGTGATATCAAGCAGATTGAAGACATCGAGCGCCAGTGTCAGGTTCTTGAAACTGCGCCAGAATTTGCGGGTAATCGGTTTCTGGTCGGGGCTTCCGATAAACTGCCAGCTGATACCGATGTCCAGACGCTTGTAAGCCGGGGCGCGGAAATAGCTGACCGCCCTCGAGGTGTGAGGAGGCGTTACGGTCAGACCGTCGGCCACGACACCACGCAGATTGAACCGCAAGCGAGGGAACCGCGGGAGATAATCGGTGAAATAGAGCGACACCGAGTACCGCTGGTCGGAAGGCATCGGCACCTTTTTGCCATCGATGGTCTGCTGCGTTTTCATCAGGGAGAAACTGAGCCAGGAATCGCTGCCCTCCACAAACTGGCCGTAAAGTTTCAGATCCAGACCCATAACATAGCCCTTGGAGTCGTTCTGGCCGGAATAGACAATTTTCAGGTTGTCGTATTCATAGCTGATCAATCGGCTCATGTTCTTATAATAGACCTCGCCGGTCAACTTGAAGGGCCGGTTCATGGCCCGGAATGTAAAGTCCGCGCCCAAAATTGCCTGCACACTGAGCGGAGACTTGATGTTGTGGTTCAATTCAATTGTGGAGTTGCCCAACGGATCGGTCACAGTGCGACGATATTCCTTATAATAAGGACTCTGATAATACATGCCGGTACCGAACCTGAATATCCAGTTGTTCATGCCGGTGGGACTCAGCGACAGATTGACGCGGGGGGAAACCAGGAACTCGCGGTTGAAGTCGTTGTACGACATCCGTACGCCGGCATTCAGCGTAAGGTAAGCTTTATCGGTGGTGATGTAGATGGCATCCTCCACAAAAGCCGACACACGGTTGATGTGCACATCCTGCTTCGAAGAGAGATTATAGATCAGATGCAGGGCATCCGGGAGATGCGGCAATGAATAACCGGCGGAGTCACGCCACTCCCACTCCTTGGTTCGGTCGCGAAAATTCTGGCGCTGGTAGCCGATGCCGTAAGTAAAATTATTGATCTTTACGCGGCTTTGGCCTCTCAGGTTAACCTGCACCACGGAACTTTTCAGTCTGTTGCGCGAGTGCTCCATATATTTGCCGACACCGAGTTCGCCTCCCACGGCACCCTCGCCGGTGGTTCCTGCCTGATCGAGCCAATACTCGCCCGAAATATCGTAGGACACGAGTTCATTCGATAGGTAACCTCCGAGTCCTATCTGAAATTTATGCGCTTTGTTGAGCTGATAATTGGCAGTCAGCACTCCGAAATAAGTTTCGAACTTATCCTTTTCGGCCCCGTCAAAATAGACCTTGAAATTCTTCGCGTCCTGCGATGTGCCGAAAGTTGTCTCACGGTCGGCAGGCGTGAAATTGAAGTGATTCAGCGAGATATTGCCCATCAGGTTAATGCTCCAATGGTCGTTGGGCTTGAAGGTCATGTTGGTCTGATAGTCGAAAAACGTCGGATCGTACTCGCCCTTGGTATCCTGCGTGGCCAGCAACGAATTATTGCGCTTGTAGCGCACGCCATGCAGCTGCGAGAATTTGCCCGAGTTCTGGCCGAAAGCCGCGCTTGCACCCATAAGGCTCAGAGTCAGAGCCCCCTCCAGCGCTTCGGGCTCACGATAGGTTATGTCCAGAGCCGACGACATCTTGTCGGAATAGCGGGCCGGAAATCCACCGGTCGAGAATTTCAGATTCCCCACCATGTCGGGATTGATGATACTCATACCCTCCTGTTGGCCCGAACGGATAAGCTGCGGACGATACACCTCCATGCCGTTGATATATACGGAGTTCTCGTCGAACGTGCCGCCACGGACCGAATACTGCGAACTCATCTCGTTGTTGGAGTTGACACCCGGCATGGTCGTGATCATTGCCTCCACGCTGCCACCCGACACATCGGGCGAAAGCTTAAATGCGTCGGTATCGAAAGTCTGCATGCCGTTGACATTGTTTCGAAAACCGATCACCTCGAATTCCTTCAGATCAATATCCATGGGATACAGGCGCACATTCAACGTAAGTTCGCCCTTGGGATTGACAAGTTTGTGCTGCACAGTCTTGAAGCCCACACAGCTGAACACCATTTCGATGGTGTCCTTCTCGGCCACCGATAATTCGTAATTACCTTTCAGGTTGGTATTCGTACCGATGGCAGTATTAGCCACACGGACAGTGGCAAACTCCACGGGCTTGTCCTCGTTGTCGATGACCCGACCCGAGATTTTAACATTGGCAGCATATGTTGTCAGCGCGGTCAGCAATAGAACCGCTGCTGCAGTAATCAATTGTCTCATTATATGAGAAAACGCCCGGCGAGGGCCTTTATTATAGGAAAAGGAACAGGCCGGAACTATAAGGAATACCACACAATGTTTAAAAATTATGTTATAAAACATATTTTATACAACAATTTTCGTTTTTTATTGTTAATATAATTGTGAGGGTTAGAAAATAGCCCCCATAATGCACGTAGAGCCTCCCCAAATAAGGCTCTCGGACTGCGGTTTTTCGACTCTGTCGAATGCTTCACAAATGTAAACGATATTAACCAGAAGTATCCGCGGTCAGTATTGGTTATGAAACATATCTTGATTGGCCTGTTGTCCATGGTATGTCTGGCAGTTATGCCGGCGACAATCATAGGACACGGCATGACTCCGGGAAGGATTGAGAAAGACAGCCAGGGAGTTGTCAATGTAGAAACCGACACCCTTAAAGACAGCCTGCAGATTCAAGCAGACGAGAAGGTGGCTGAAGTAACTGAGAAACCCACGGTTACGGAAGCGGAGATGTATGAGCGCACAGTGGATATCATCAAGAAATATGAATCACTGCACCGCGCCGAGCATTGGCCCTACATCGGTTATGGGCACAAAGTGAGAAAAGGTGACAAATACGCCGTGGGCGTAGAATTATCGAAGAAGCAGGCCGACCGACTGCTTCGAAAAGACCTTGACGTCTATCTGGACATGTACAAGGATTTCGGTCGCGACGCCTATCTGCTGGCCGCGCTGGCATATACCTGCGGCCACGGACGCGTCAACAAGTCAACGGTATTGGCCAAGTTGAAGCGCGGCGACCGCGATATCCGCGACGCCTATCTGGCTCATTCGCGTTCCGGCGGCAAATTCCGCAAGCAACTCTACGAACGCCGGGTCGAGGAATTTGAATCACTCTACATCCCCTGACGGGAGTATTTCGTCAAGAAACATCTGAGTAAGAATGCGCGAGGTGCTCGTGGGCTTCTGATGAACGAGCGTGATGGCTTCCGAGGCATCATGCCATGAGGCCCCGTCCACCTCGCTGCTCAGTTTAAGCTCGCCTCGGTCCACACGGGCCATGAATCCGATCATCATCATCTCCTTCTTGGGGAACCACCAGGTGCCGCGCAAAGACCATTCTTTGACTTCGAGACCGGTTTCCTCACGGATCTCACGGATCATGGTTTCCTCCGCTCTCTCGCCCGGCACTATATATCCGCTTACAAGATTCCGGAATTGATTACTTATATAGTTCTGCTGCAACAGCAGGACTTTTTTATTTTCATCGTACACCAGCGCTATGACAGCACAAGGGAAGACAGGGAACCACGGCTTACCGCATTCCACGCACCAGGGCACATTCTCCTCATCGCCAAGCTGACGAAGTTCGAGCTTGCTTCCGCAATCCGGACAATAGGTGAACCTCATATTGCAACTACTTTTGGTCTACAAATTAGAACGCCCGTTTATCAAAAAAAATATAAAAGTCATAATAGAATTAATCCTTTTCCCACATCCGGCACTCTAATAGTAAAAAGCAAACGATATGAAAAAATTTGTTTACACATTGATCGCCATAATGGCGTTAGGGATGACATCAGTACCCGCATATGCCGACCATCATGGACATGGGGACAGGCCCGGGCGCGAACAAAGAGACAACGGTCGCGGCAAAGGTCATGACAACGACCGCGGCAAAGGCTACAAAGACAAAAAGAAAGGTGACAAGCATCATCACAAGGGTGACAAGTATCGAGGCCCGAAACATGATCGGCCGCAGGCACCATGGCAAAGCCACGACCGGCGACACAGACAGCCGCCGCGTCATTACCGTCCCGCTCCCCCGCCTCCACCCCGCCATTCATATATGGGCTATGGCTACGGCTATGACTACAAGCACAACAAGAGGCTCCACAAAATGATCAAGAGGTACGGCAAAGGATATCGCGATGTCAGAGTATGGCAACTGTCGCCCGATCGCTACGTGATGTGCTATATGAACGCAGGACATTACTTCATGCGCGAACTGAACACGATATACAACACAATAACCTCACCGATGCGAGTCTTGTTGAACGACGGATATTGGACAGTGTACGGCGCTCCGAACAGATATTATGTGCCCAACGGACCATCGATCAATGTTCAGTTCAATCTATAACCTGTCGGCGCGCAACCTGAAATAATCCACCGTAAGGCACGATATCTTACGGTGGATTATTTCAGGTTGACGACAGTGATTCCGGCGCCACCGAAACGGATATCTTCATCGGCAAATGATTCTACGGCAGTGTTTGCCTGCAATTGCTGACGGATCAGGGTTTTGAGAATACCATGACCGGTGCCGTGAAGGATCCTCACACGGTCGGCGCTGAATTGTATGGCATCATCAAGGAAATACATCACGGCCTGTAGGGCCGCGTCGGCCCGCATACCCCGGACGTCGATCTCCCGTTTGAAATTAAGCTGTCGTTCCCGGCTGTCGCCCGAGGTCGTCACACTGATTCCCGAGGAGCCGGTCAGCGCATTCTGCTTCGGCTTGCGTCCAGGTTTAAGTCTTTTCAGATCGACAAAAGTACGCAACGCGCCGAAAGCCACCTCCGCTTTCTTCCCGCTTATCGAAAGAATTTGGCCGACGGTTGGATTCCCCTCAAGCGTCACGTAATCGCCGGCCTGAAGTTCTTTGGCCGACACCACCGGCGCAGACGCCGGAGCCGGTTTCGGTTTCTTCTCCTTCTTGCGTTTCAGAGGCTGCAGCTTATTGGCGCCGTCATCCTTGGCAGGGTCGCCGTTAACGGCATTTTCGGCAAATTCCTTGAGATCGGCCCGCAATTTTTTGGTTTTCTCCTTCTCGGCCTGTGAATTTCGGATTTCAAGGATAGTGCGTTCAATTCTGGCATTCAGACCCTCGACAATTTCGCGGGCTTCACGGCGCGCCTCGTCGATTATAGCCTTGCGCTGTTCCTTGATATTACCGGTCTGCGCTTCATATTTGTCGATTATGGCATCGATGCGGGCTTCCTTTTCACGGATATTCTGCCGTTTGTTGGCCCAGTATCTGCGGTCGCGCTGTATTTCCGACAGGTATTTGTCAAGATTGATATAGTCGCTGCCCACGATCTCCTTTGCCTTGTCGATCACATCGCGCGGAAGTCCCATCTTATATGCGATGTCCAGAGCGAAGGAGCTTCCGGGATTGCCGATTTCAAGGCGATACATGGGCTGCAGATGCTGACGGTCGTACAGCATGGCTCCATTGATGAACCCATCGGTATTGTCGGCAAAGGTCTTCAGATTCTGATAGTGAGTGGTGACTACGCCATAAGCGCCCGAGCGTCCCAGTGTGTCAAGGATGGCCTGGGCCATGGCACCACCGATCTGAGGCTCGGTTCCCGAACCCATTTCATCGGCGAGAAAAAGAGTGCGGCTATCGGCATTCTGCAGGAACGACCGCATATTGCTCAGATGCGATGAGTATGTACTCAGTTCATTTTCTATGCTCTGTTCGTCGCCGATATCGATCATCAAATTCCTGAAAAGCCCCATATGGGAGTTTTCGTACAGCGTGGGCATCATGCCGCATTGCATCATGTACTGAACGATGGCTACCGTTTTGAGGGTCACTGATTTTCCACCGGCGTTAGGACCTGAAATAATGAGTATGCGGTTCTCCTTATTGAGAAGAATATTCAGAGGAACCACCTCCTTTCCGGCAGCTCGGAGCGACAGCAGGAGGCCCGGATGCACGGCATGATACCAGTCCAGCTCGGGCGTCTCCGACAGATGAGGCATGCGCGCATCAGTGTCGATGGCAAATTTGGCCTTGGCTATAATGAAATCGAGGCGACCGAGCAACAGGCATGATGAAGCGATGGCATCGATGTCGGGGCGTATGGAATCCGCTATCTCAATCAATATTCGGGTTTCCTCGCGTCGCTCGTCCATTTCGAGTTCACGAAGACGGTTACCGGCTTCGACAACTTCGGCGGGTTCGATAAAAACAGTTTTACCCGTTGCGCTTTCGTCATGGATGATACCGTTTATTTCCCTTTTGTTAGCGGCATTGACAGGAATAACCATCCGGCCGTCTCGAATCGATGGTGTCACATCCTTGTCGATGAGGCCTTTTTTGACGGCCTGGTCCAGCACGGCCCGCATCTGGCGCTGCATCGAGCCGGCCGACCGCTTGATGCTCTGCCGTATCTCATACAGAGCCGGCGAGGCATTGTCCTTGATTTCCCCAAATTTGTTGACAGCGTTCGAAATAACGGATATCAGACTCGGGAACGATTGCATGTCGGCGAGCTCGCCGGCAATTGCAGGATACACAAAATCAGCCTGCTGATCATCCTGATCGCTCTTAAGGCTTCTGAAAAAAGCTCTGATTTCGTTGAATGACTGCAGGATAGCGAGCAGCCGGTTAAGCCGTTCGGCCGACATGAACGAGTTCCGGGCCTTGATTTCTGACAGATACGGGACCACATCGTGAGCCGCGGGAGCAGGATACGGCAGACCGGCGGATATGATGCCCGACATCTCGGCGACACATTCCAGATCGTGTCGCACTTTGCCGAGTGCGGTTATGAATTTCATCTCGTCGACACACTGCCGGCCAAGACGTGACGAACATAAATCCGACAGCATACGGCGTACGCTGTCGAATCCTATCTTGTTTTCAAAATCCTTGGGATAAATCAATTATATCGATCTATAAGTTGGTTTTACAATGTTTTGCTGACCGGCAACGCCAGCATGGGAGTATCGACGGAAAAGAGGCATTGATGGGCCACCGTTGGTCGGAACAAGCGTGTAAAGATGCTCGTTTTACGATTCGGCGCGATCACGAGCTGTATATTGTTTTCATGGATATACTTGTCAACCCATGTACCGATGCTGCTTTCACGCAGATCGGAAACATGAAAAGTGACATCGGGCCACGCCTGCGACAGTCTGACATGCAGGTCCGACAGCCGCTGGCGGACTTTACCCTCCTTGTTCTCGATCGGCATTAGCCAGACTTCCACATCTTTCAGTTTGAAGGTGCTCATCATCTTCTCCAGACCGTCGATATCGTACGAATCGAGACCACAGAACATCATAATTCTATGGAGAAAGACATCCCCGCTCATGTCATACTTTTCAGGCACCGTAAAGACGGGGACCCGACATGAATCCAGGACCTCGGCGGTAACACTGCCTATCAGTTCCTCGGCTTTTTTGCTTATGCCGCGAGTGGACATCACCACCAGTCTTGGAGCATTTTCGCGGCAATATTCCAGTATCACCTCTTCGGGAATGCCTTCCTGAAGCGTGGAGGTGAAGTTGACGTCAGCTATACTGCACTCCTGCTGGGCCTGGCGGATCTTGTGCCTGAAAACGGCAAACTGTTTTTCCGCTACTTTCTGAATGTCCTGTTCTTCGATGGCCTGGGTCAGCTCGACCTCCGACAGGTCGTAAAGTCCGGAGATGGTCTGCTGCATGGGCATGGCATAGGAGAATTCCGGATAAACATGCATCAGGACCGGAGTGATATCCAGAATGGACGCGAAGTGAAATCCGGCAGCCACAGCGAGCATCGAGCGGTCGGAGAAATCGACGGGAATGAGCAGATGGCTGCTCATTCCCGATTTTGTTCCTTTGGCGTTTGAGTGTTTCGAAAATACGGAACCCTCAGATAATTTCTCTACAGACATGCAAGGCGCTGATCACTTGGCCTTCTCCTCTTCGAGGATTTTGATAGCCATATCGTAGATTGTGGTATCGTCGAGCACGACCAGACCTCCGTCGGGACCCGGTTCGATATGCAGAGCGGCATTCTTGCCGAACTGATAGTTGACGCCTCCAAAGTAATTGCGAACTGTCTGAACAGTTACGTTCAACTGATCTGCAATACGATGAGTGGAGCCGTCGGGAAGACTGTCTTTGATGCGACGAAGCTCGTTGAATGTGATTGTCTTGCTCATGGTCTTGGTATTGAGTTTATGTTATTTTTACGGTTATCTATGTGCAGATGTTACTTCTGCACTTCTTACAGTGCTAAATTAGATATTTTTTTTGGCTTCACAAAAGCATTTGCATATTAATTTAGCATGTTTTAAAACATATATTCAAAGAATGTATGTTTTTCCGATTAAAAATGAGTTCTATAAAGCTGTCCGAGCCGAGACCGGTCCGTTAGATAAGTTCGAAATCCTCGCTTCTGATCCAGCCTATATAATCGGAATTGAGCCGCACTTTATACCATTCGGCTTTGCCGTTCTTGTTATCGGCCGTTTCGAGCACATTCATCACGGTGCCCTGAGTGAGCGGAGCGGTTGCAGCTTTGCTCGACGTGGTAGGATCATGGCGCAACTCGGCTTTGAATGCAGTGATGACACCCGTAGGTCGTCTGGCCGATTCCGATGCGGCCATAAAGGCGAAGACAAGGAATATGGCGGTCAGTGCCAGCGTGGTCGCGCCGCCGAAAAATCCGATTTTCCGGAGCACTACCTGCGGGGTAAATATATAGAGGGCCACGCATACGGTGAAGAGCACAAAACATGCGGCGCCCCAAAACGCCCATGCGTTCGATGAATTACGGTGCGTTATGTAATTCTTTAGGCTCATGAAAAAAGAGGGTGTCTCCTCGGCGACCGAGATCTTTTTACCTTTCAGTTCGGCCCGGTTTGCGTCCTGGACTTTGCTTTCGACATAGCGGATGTTGCTGCGGGCTTTCGAATTGTACGGATTAATTTTCACAGCCCGCTGATAACACAACATGGCGTTTCCATACTTACCGGCCTTGGTGTAAGCCTGCCCCATATCATACAGAAGTTCGGACGAGACTCCCTGCCGGGCCGACATCTGCTCATAAATCGCGATAGCCGTGGCATAATCGCCCTTCTCGTATGCCTTCGCGGCGTCATCGGCGGGAGCGCCGTAACAGAACGGCGCCGCGAGCAGCATCATGACAATGGTTATTATCTTAGCTTTCATTTTACTTCTTTCTGAATTGGTCCTCGAGTTGGTTGATTGCGGCAATGGCTTCCTTGTAATCCGACTGCATATCGTTTGCTCCGCTGCCCGCAGAGGAATATTTGGCGAACTCGGCCTGGTCGATAAGACCGATGATGCGATCGATGGCATCCTCGGAAATCTGACGTGCCACGAGAACCTGACGTATATTGTCGCGCATCAGCTCGGAGGTAGGCATCTTGAGTTTATCGCCCAGGTAACCCCACAGAGCCTTGAGAAGTTCGTCGTAGAACAGCTCGCGGTTTCCATGTTTCATGGCTGTCGAAGCCTTGCGGAGTCTACGGCGAGCCAGTTTGTCGGCGCGGCGGGAGTTCAGAGCTACCATATCTGCGTGCATGGACTTGTAACGTAACATTACCACTATTGTAACCGACAAGAGCAAGGCCGGAACAATATACCAGAGCCAATAACCGAATCCATAGACGTAAGGCGTGCGCTGATGTTTCAGTTTGCCCTCCTTGACAGTCTCGAGTTCGGGATTGAATCTGAGACGCTGGCGCGTCTGGGATTTTGCCGACGCAGTGCCCTTGCCTACCGTTATGTCGTATCCCCGGGCCTCAGCGGTTTCATACTTGCCACTTTCGGGATTGAAATATACGAGTTTTACATCCGGAATTCTGAAGGACCCTTCGTCGACCGGCATAAAGGAGTAATCGAACGTGATACTGCCCGAGACATTCGTGGCGCCGACCGTGATGTCCTGCGTCTGCGTCGGAGTGTAGATTTCCAGCTGAGGCGGATACAGCGTTCCCATGTCGGGCATCTGGATATATTTCAGATTTCCGCTGCCGCTTATCTTATAGACTATCGATGATGTCTGGTTTGTCTTGAACACCTTGTCCTTGAGCTGCGACTGGATGCTGAATGATCCGACGCCCCCCGAGAAATCGACAGGTTTCGGCGTGGGCAACTGACGCACGGCAATAACAAGATCGTTAGGTGTGACATTCAGCTGCAACGGCTGGCTGTAGGCCAGATTGCCGAAGAACGGATCATGATAATATTCACGACGATCGACCGAGATGGTGTAGGTATTGCCCGAGATCTTCAGGTTGCCGGTCATCTGCGGGAATATTATATATCTTGCTATGACTGCGGTAGCATACGTTTTCCCCTGATAAGTCTCGTAGTTGAGCTGAGTCGAAATATCCTTGGATTCCTCGACCACAAAGCCGTCGAACTTAGGCGCTGCCGTGGCGCCGATGAATTTGACGGCATCGTAGGAGGTGTAGAGTTTTACGGTATAAACCAGAGCCTCCTGCTCATAGGCTGATGTTTTTGACACATTTGCGCGCAGGAACAGATTCTGGTCGCCATGACCGATGTACTTCGGAGCGCCGTCGTCCTTTGCATCCTGTGCCTGACTACCCTGATGCGTAGACGGGCCTGATGCCTGATTTGAAGGCATCGGCTTGCCGATATTATAACTTACCGTGTTACTTTTAACCCCTCCGACAGTGATCGGGCCGAAATGGAAGCTACCCTCGCTCCGGGCCCTCAGGGTCATGGTCCAGGTGGATGAAAAACTGCGCGACGTCTTTCCGTTGATCGACGTAAAGCTTGATGATGTACCGGTACGGTCCAGATATGCGACCTTGGCACCAGGCACCGACGCGGGAGTCGCCACTGCCGCATCGGAGTTGATGACTTCGATGCTGATATAGAAAAGATCCCCGACCTCAATCTGACGTTTGCCGTTTGGGGGGATGACCTGCATTCTGACCTCCGCGCTCCAGACCGGAACAACTGCAGAAAGCAACAGGCAGACCAGCAGATATTTTATAGCAGATTTCATATATCGTGTATTGGAGCTTTACCGGCTATGGACTGCACCTTGACCGGAACTTTCCCGGAGACGGCCGATTCATAACTGCCCGTTTCCGGATTGAAGTATTCAATCTTAACCGGTCCGATCACGGCATTGTCGCGAGATGTGGGAATAAACGTGCATTCCAGCTGCAATTCGGAGATGACTTTGCCGTCCTTGACATATTGCCGGCGGTTTTCTGTAAAAGATTTCAGTTTTGTACCCTGGCCGAAGGCCTCGCGGTACTCGGGCAGTATATTGTCCTGAATCCAGCCCGGACCCGAGACGGTGATTATGGCCACGGCATCTTCGTTGAGGTATATGTCGCCCGGCGGGACGGACACATCGACATTGAAATCACCCACAGCGCCCGAGAACTCGGAGTCATACTTATTGTCGGGCAATGAAGCGACTTTGATTTCCAACGGAGCCACGGGGACTTCGACACGTTCGCGCTGCAGTGTCTGCATTCGTCCCCAGAAGGGATCGTCGTAAACCACAGGGATACCGAGATCCACTGCGTATTTACCTCCCTTCAACTGATATTTGCCGGCTTTATCCATAGCGACTGCATAACAGTCGATGGGATATACGTACCATTTGGTTCCGTTCTTGTCTACGATGTTCATGCTGTGGTCAAATTCCGCATGAGTGAGCATGCTGAATTTCCCCTTGTCGAGGCGTGCCCGGGTCATTTCCGATATGCCCTGCACCTGCATCTCGGGGGTCCAGAGATAGAGTGTTATCAGCGCCGGCTGATGATGGTACAATTTCAGTTTATCCACATCCCAGGAGATGCGGACCTTGCTCTTGTCATGTTTATTCTGGGCATTGACCGACGGCAACAACAGGGAGGTCAGAATGATCAAAGCCAGCAAAATAGAACTTCTGGGTTTCATAGGCATCGTATTATGTCACCAACGTTTTAGTGCCCTGCCGCCGCCGACCGATTTCTCACCCTTATTTGCTCTGTTCACCTTGGCGCGGGTCTGGCTCTCCTTATTGTCAACAGCCTGCAGGATGCGCTCGGCGGTCTGCTGGTTTATGTCCTGCTCCTGTGGCTGCTTTTTGTTGTCGTTATTCTGATTCTGGGGCTGGTTCTTGTCCTGCTGATTCTTGTCCTTGTCCTGATCCTTGTTCTGATCCTTCTGATCCTGCTTATTGTCCTTGTTCTGGTTCTGTTGCTGGAGCTTTTTCTGAGCAATTCTCAGGTTTTTGCGGGCATTCTCGTCGTCGGGATCAATTCTGAGCGCCTGTTTATAATAATTGATGGCGTTCTGGTACTGCTCGGAGTTGAATTCAAGATTACCGAGATTATAATTAGCCTTGGCGGCAAGACCGGGTCTGTCCTTGGCACGCTGAGCCACCTGGGTCAAAGCCTTGCGGGCCTTGTCCATCTTGGCCGCATTGGCGGCGGTGGTGTCCTTGAGATTGCTGATCTGGCGGATTGTGGAGAGACCCAGATTGTACATGGCCGAAGCCGAGGACGGATTCACTTTCAGAGCCTGTTCATATAATGACGCGGCCTCGACGAATTTTCGCTCGGTATACAATTTGTTTCCGCGACTCACCAGTTTCCGTTCCTGCCGCGTAGAGGCGAACGATACCGGCGCCGACGAAGCCAGCACAAGCATTAAGACCAGTATGCGATATATATAGCGACTCATTGTTTCTCCTCCTTTTTGAAAAAAGTAATACGGTCGAGCCATCCTATCTTACGTTCCAGAAGCAGGATGTCGATAATGATCAGCGCAAGGGCGAGCCATGCAAAGATGGGGAACAGTTCGTCATGCTGCGAATACAGGCTTGATTCCATGGCGGCCTTCTTCAATGTGTCGAGCTGGCGTTCGAGTTCGCTGAGAGCCTCGCTGTTGGATGCGTTGACATAAATACCTTTGGCGGCCTTAGCGATTTCAGCGGCCAGATCCTCATTCAGAGCCGTACGGACCGGTTCACCGGTTTCGGGATACATCATCATGCCGTTGCCTTCGGGCACAGTGACAGGAGTCGAGGAGCCGACACCCACGACGTCCACCTGAATGCCTCGTCTGCCGGCATCAGCGGCAGCCTTCATAACGCTCTCCTTGTCTTCCAGTTCCTCGGCATCGGTAATCAGAATCAGTGCCTTGCCGATATTCTTGTTGTCGCTAAACGAGTTGACAGCCATATCGATGGCACCGGTGATGTTGGTTCCCTGATCGGCTATCTGCGACGGATCGATGGAATTAAGAAACATTTTGGCCGACACATAGTCGTTGGTAACCGGAATCAGAGTATATGCGCTGTTGGCGTAAATGATCAGGCCGACACGGTCGTTGTCCAGACGGTTGATGAGTTTCTCGAGCGTAAACTTGGCGGTACGCATTCTGGACGTCCCGTTGTCGTCGGACGTTGCCGATGCCAGCATCGAATTGGAAGCATCGACAGCAATTACGACTTCGATACCCTCCTTTGAGGTCTTCTGATTGCGGATTGCTCCCCACGGACGGGCGAAAGCGATGATTAACAAAGCGAGGGCCGCAAGTTGCACGGTGATCTTGAGAGGCGATTTATATTCCGACATTTCGGGCATCAGCGGCAGCAAAGAGGCCAGCTTGCCGAACTTCCGGAGGTTCCTGCGTCTTGCGTACCGGGCCCATAGGTATAGACCCAGGATGGCCGGCACCAGGAGCAGCAGATATAATATATGTGGGTATGCAAAACTAATCATGGCAGTAATATTATGGTATACGCCTCAGCACGGTGTATCTCAACACCAGGAAGAAAGCGAAGGCACAGAGGCTCGCCAGGAGCCAGGGCATGAAGTTTTCCTCGGTCTGCGAGAATGTGTTGACCTTGATTTTAGATTTCTCGAGCGAATCTATTTCGGCAAAGACCTCGCGAAGCATTCTGGAATCCGTGGCACGGAAGAACTTGCCGTCGGTCATGCTTGCGATATTCTTGAGCGACGCCTCGTCGATTTTAGTCTCCATCGTTGTTGACGAGAAGCCATATGGGTCGGTGATTCTGATGGATCCGTTGGTGCCGACGCCGATGGTATAGATACGTATGCCCTTCTGTTTGGCGATTCGTGCTGCGGTTGTGGGAGCGACATCACCGGCATTGTTGGTACCATCGGTGAGAAGGATAATGCTTTTGGATTTTGCCGAGCCGGTTGCGATACGGTTGATGGCACTGGCAAGACCGTCGCCGATTGCCGTACCGTCATTGAGGTCACCTGTCTGAATGTTGTCGATGGCCTTAACCAGAGCGCCCTTGTCGGACGTGAGGGGCATCAGCGAAAGGCTTTCGCCCGAGAACACCACAAGACCGATATTGTCGTTGGCTCGCTGGCCCACAAATTTACGGGCAACATCCTTGGCGGCGTCTACACGCGTGGGTTGCAGATCGTTGGCGAGCATCGAGCTCGAGATATCCAAAGCAATCACGATATCAGTACCCTCGATGTTGGAGGTATTGGTACTGTCGTGAGTCTGAGGTCGAGCCAGCGCGACAATCAGACATGCGATGGCAACCAACTGCAGGCCGAAACATACGTGCATCAACAAGACCTTGAAGTTGGCACGACGCCCCTTGAACGGCGCAATGCTGCTCACTCCCACCGAGGGATCACCACCTTTCCATTTCCATATATACCAGCCGATTACGGGAATCAGCAGAAGCAGGGAAAACAGGATATAAGGATGAAGCATCATCTGGCACCTCCTTTCCGTGAACTGCCGGAACCGGCTGCGGGCCGCTTATCCGTCTGCTTTGTATCGGCTGTGCCGGCATCCTCTTTTTCGGTAACCGGTACGGGCTTTGTTTCCTCGACAAATCTCACGGCATTGTCATAGGAGGCCACGTTGTCATCGGGCAACGGACGGACCTTGGCGAACTTTACAAAATCGGCCATATCCAGGATTTTGCGGAAATAGGCGCGTTTGTCCTTGGTCTCCGGATTGCCCGACAGGCAATGCAATATCTGCCGGGAAGTCATTTCCAGCGCATTGATGCCGAAACGACGGTAGAGATAATGCCGCAGAATCTCGGTCAGTTCCGTATAATATTCCTTTTCGAGGCCCTGTTCCCAAAGGCCCTTGGCCTTCAGCTGACGCAAGGCCGACATCGCTTCTTCATAAGGCGTGGGCACAGGCTTCTGAGGCAGGATGTGGCCTACCTTTTTATACCGGCGCAGCATGTATACGAAGATTCCGATGGCGAGAAGCACCAGAAGTATTATCCACCAGAAATCGAGCATCCAATCGGGCACCCAGTCAAAGAAGGAAGGATCCTCGGGATCGGAAACTCCGGCATAATCGGCAATCGGGTCATCGGCGTTGGCATTGACGGGCACGACTTTCAGAGCCACGGGATTCGTACGGAACGTATCCATACCGACCACATAGGCCAATTCCGGAAGCATATAAGCGCCCGAATCAAAGCTCTGGACCGGAACTTTGAAAAGCAGTTTCCGCTCCTTGCCTGTCACAACGGTGTCGATCGAAACCGGAGCCCGAAGTTCGACACTGTCACCGCAGACCGAAGCGTAACCACGCTCATGAATATTCTTGAACAGTTCAAAATGCCCGCTGACATTCGTCGGCTCCTGTACGGAAATCTGGAGCGTTGTCATTTTGCCCATCAGGAGCGTGGTGCTGTCAAGACGGGCTTTGACCACGGTAGCGGCGGACGCACCGGCGGTCAGAAACAGACAAATGAGCAACGTCAGAATATGTCGTAATCTAATAGAATCCATATAATCAACTATCTTGCAATCGATCTACGCCTGAACAGGCCAAGTAGAGCCTTTACAAAGTCTTCGTCGGTTGATATCGACGCCATGTCGACGCCACTGCGGGCCATAGCGGATGAGATCCATTGCTGGCGCTTGTACCAAACCTGAGCATATGCGCTGCGTGTGGATTTTGAGGATGTGTCGATCCATGCGGTCTGGCCGGTTTCCAGATCGCGCATCTTGACAAGACCGACATCAGGCATTTCGGCGTCGCGGCGGTCATAGACCTGTATCGTCGCCATATCGTGCTTGCGGCTGGCTATCATCAGACTTTGCTGATAGTCATGGTCATCGATCATGTCGGAAATCAGGAAAGCGGTGGTGCGCTTTTTCAAGGCATTGGTCAGGAACCGCAACGCCGCACCTATGTCCGTACCGTTATTTTCCGGCACAAAGTTTATTATTTCCCTGATGATCAGCAGTATGTGTTTGCGGCCCTTCTTAGGCGGTATGAATTTCTCAATTTTATCGCTGAATAAAATCACACCGACTTTGTCATTGTTCTGGATTGACGAGAATGCCAACGTAGCGGCTACCTCGGCCATTTTTTCCATTTTCTGTTCGCCGCAGGCACCGAACGACCGGCTGCCGCTGACATCGACGAGCAACATTACTGTCAGTTCGCGCTCCTCCTCATAGACCTTGACAAAGGGTTTGTTGTAACGCGAGGTAACGTTCCAATCAATATCGCGCACATCGTCGCCGGGGACATATTCGCGGACTTCGGAAAAAATCACGCCGCGGCCTTTGTATGCGCTGTGATATTCGCCGGCGAATATGTTCTGGCTCAGGCCGCGCGTTTTGATTTCAATCTTGCGGACCTTTTTTAGAAGTTCCTTTGCGTCCATAGTCAATGGGTTGATAGTCAGCAGATACCCGATAACGATCAGGGCACCTGAACTTTGTCGAGGATATCGGTTATGATATCGTCGGCCGAGATAGTGTTGGCCTCGGCCTCGTAAGTCAGACCGATGCGGTGTCTGAGGACATCATGGCATACGGCACGGACATCCTCGGGAATCACGTAGCCTCGGCCCTGCAGGAAAGCATAGGCGCGCGAAGCGAGAGCCAGGCTGATCGAAGCACGTGGCGAGGCACCGAACGAAATCAGGCTCTGCAGGTCGTTCAGACCATACTTGGCAGGCGTACGCGTGGCGAACACAATATCCACTATGTAGTTCTCGATCTTCTCGTCGATATAAATCTTCTCAACAATCTTCTGTACTTCGATTATTTCCTTGGGATCCAGCACGGGGCGGACAGGGTCGAGCGCGCCGCGGATATTCTGGCGGATGATCTGTTTCTCCTCCTCCTTGTTAGGATAACCGATCACGACCTTGAGCAGGAAACGGTCCACCTGGGCTTCGGGCAGAGGATAAGTACCCTCCTGTTCGATGGGGTTCTGTGTAGCCATTACCAGGAAAGGATCGGGCAGAGCGAAAGTCTCGTCGCCGATTGTGACCTGGCGTTCCTGCATGGCCTCGAGCAGAGCGCTCTGCACCTTGGCGGGGGCACGGTTAATCTCGTCGGCAAGCACAAAATTAGCGAATACCGGACCTTTCTTGACTTCGAAAGACTCCTTCTTGACACTGTATATCAGCGTACCGACCACGTCGGCCGGCAGCAAGTCGGGAGTAAACTGAATGCGGCTGTACTTAGCGTCGACCAGACTTGCGAGAGTCTTGATGGCAAGAGTCTTGGCAAGACCGGGGACACCTTCCAGCAACACATGGCCGTTACACAGCAGCGCGATAAGCAATGAGTCGACAAGGTGTTCCTGTCCGATGATGCGGCGGTCCATTCCGGTGCGGATCATGCTCACAAAGCTGCTCTTGGATGCTATCAGATCATTGAGTTCCCTGATATTCACTACTTCTTCCATATCTTGATGTTCTTTATTTCGAATTGCAAAAATAAGAATTATTAAGTTAACAGCGTCTCTCGGCACTGTTAAATAAATTAAAATGTGACATGGAAACCCAAGCGCACACCGCCGCGTGAGATATCAGGCCGGTTGCGGTAGGTAAGTCTCCACACATATTCAACTCGCAAGAAGGTCAATATGTTCTCGATGCCGATACTGCATTCCATGTAAGGCGTAGCGTTCATCACGGTAGTTTCGTCGCCGGGGAACCGGAGGGCGCCCTGAGCCCGGGCAGGATTATTCTTGCGCGACAGGCCGCTGAAAACACCCTTGAATGAAATGAATTCGCGGAAACGGGCCTTCTTAATGAACGGTATGCGGTCCAGCAGGAGGCCTTTGGCATGGTACTGCATATCCCACATGGCATACTGGTCCATGGCGAATTCCATAGGATTCATCAGCACGAACGAGTGACCGTCGGTGAAGTAGGACGTATTTGCCGGGGGCCAGCAAAGTTCCGTGTAGGGGACCTGCGTCCAGATTTTGGAAGCACGGATTTTCCATTCCATATAACCGAACGACGAGAGCCAGATACCCTTGTCGATGGTCCGATCGGTACGCGACAGCGAGAAGTTGGAGCCGAGGAAACGCTTTGGGCCGTATTCATGCTTGAGCACGAACACCCAACCGTCGCGGTTGACCGGCGAGCGCAGATCGAGACTCTGAGTGAATTTCTCCTCGGGAGCCCACCGCAGCGAAACGCTGAACGCAGCCTGATGCAGCTGTCCGTATTCCTTGCCGAAACCGTTGACAAACCGCGTTTCGGACGTCGGTATCTGACGTGTGTAACGGAATCCTACACTCAATGTGACATGATTGCGCCATTCCTTGACATATTCTGCAAAGGCCTTGTGCTGATAGATGTAGAAGTTGTTCTGCGACCTACGCCATGAACTCAGCAATGCCGACGACTCGGGATCCTTGAACAGGCCGATGCTCTCGATATCGTACTGGTAACCGGCCTTGATGCTGTTGATCGGGAATTCCATAGGGGTCTTGCCCTTCTTTTCGAAGGAATATTCAAGCATGCCTCTCCCCTTCCATTTATGATCGCCGAAACCATATGCGCCGTAGCCGCTGATCCAGAAATGCGGAGATACCTTCGACGTGGTCATACCTCCCAGCTCCAGTCGCCAGCCCTCCGGCTTGTTGTAGCTTATCACCGACAGGATCGGTCCGAGGTTGAAATAGTTGTACTTTTCGGGACCGGTCGGGATGTAACGGCGCGACACGACGTTGACAATGAATTTGAATGCGCGGAACAGCTTGTCATTCTTGAACGCCGATTGCTTGGAGAACACCGTTTTCTCGGCGTGAGTCAGCGACAGCATTCTCGATTGATCCCAGTACGCATCGTCGTGGCCTTCGGCATCGGCCAATTCAAACTTGTTGCCTATCCTTTCGATGTAGGTATTGTATTCCGGGCGACCTCCATATCCGAAGTTTTCGCGGCGTGTCTGACGTGATATGTAGAATTTCGGCATGCCGGGGATGACCTGCAGAGTGGCCACCAGGTCGTCGAGAGTCTTATTGATCTTGCCCAGCGAGTCGAGTTTGTAGTTCTGGCTCAGTACCAGGCTTCTTACGTAATTGATATTTGCAGCCTTGGGCATACGCATCATCACGCGCCGCACATATCTGAGGCTGTCGTCGGCAGGCACATAGAGCTTGCCGTTGAAACCCGACATTTCGGCCGTGTGCGGAGCGAACGACAGTTCGACACAACGGTCGGTGCCGATCAGCACCGTGTCGGTAATCTCGAATTTGTAAAAGTCGTCGGCAATACGTGACAGAGGACTGACGAAAGCATTTTTCAGCAGCATTATATCATTGTCGTAGACATCTACCTGTCGGAGCATGTCTTCGAAAATAATGTTGGTATATTCCTTGCTAAGGCTTTCGTCCATACCGTCGTTACGCGAGGCAGTGACTACATCGACGTCCTTGCCTTTATCGCGCAGATGCACGCCGGTTTTCTCCTTAACCGACAGCACGAATATCTTATCGCCTGTCCATAATGCGGTGTCCGCGTGACTCTGCAGTTTCTGCTTGTCGCGGACCGGTATGATCCATGTGCCTTTGTTATTGTCGTCGCTGTTCAGAGCAAGCACCATCTTCTCGTAGGTGTCGTAATTGTATCCGTCAACCTTATCGGGACGCAATTTGTGATAATTGGCCCTGACTTTCTGCATCAGGTCGACTGCAGGATTCTTTTTGGAATACTTCTGCTTTTTGGGCTTCACGATCAATTCCGACAATTCCGTGGTAGAGGGTTCGAGCAGAATCTGCAACGTGTCGCGGCCGAAGGGAGCACGAAGTTCTTCGGTGCGGTAACCCACGGAAGTCAGTTGGATTGTAGCGTTATTGGGAACCCGGATCGAAAAGAATCCCAGGGAATCGGTCAGAGTATTGCCTCCCTTCTTGTTCGCGGCAACCGTAACATAGGAAAGAGGTTCGTTAGTAATAAGGTCTCTCACGACACCTTTTACCGTAACCCGTTGAGGGGAAGCTGAATATGAAGGCACAGCCAACATGCCTAATGCTGACAGGGCAACAAATAGAAATTTATTCAACCTTAATTTAACAGTCATAACATTAACACTTTGTTAATATTTTTGTTGTATGATAATCACAGATTGGCCGTTATCGTATTAAGGAATCTAATGAAATCATACCGATAATTCATATGGCAGTCGAGACAGAACACAAGTACCTGGTCAAGGATGACACGTATCTCAGCATGAGCAGAGAGAGTTACCACATTTTACAGGGTTACCTGTCGCGCGATCCGGAGCGGACAGTCCGCGTCAGGGTACGCGACCGCGAAGGTTTTCTGACTGTCAAAGGGATAACCCACGGCGATTCGCGTCTTGAGTTTGAATATCCCATACCATATGAAGATGCTATTGAATTATTGGGTTTGTGCTTGGGTAATATTATTGATAAAACTCGCTATATAGTGAATTACCGGGGTCATCGTTGGGAAGTTGACAAATTTGAATCACCCCGACGTCTGACATTAGCCGAGATCGAATTGCCGACATCCGACACGCCTTACGAACTGCCGCCCTTTGTAGGTGATAACGTGACCGGAAATCCGGATTATTATAATTCGGCATTATCGGGGACGGGCGCATAGTCAGCGTCGTTTCTTGAGAGCGGAAAGCATTTCCTGCAGCTCGGCGCGGGTGCGCGTCAGTATTCCGATAATTTCCATGTTGCGGGAAATATTTTCCCGGTTGGTCCTCAGCTGCTCCTTGGCAGCCTCCATCCGAAGACCTTTAACTTTGAGCAGGTAGTGTATGATTCGTATACATTCTATGTTTTCGGGTGTATAATATCTTTGGTTCGACGCGCTTCGTCTCGGGCTGCATTCCGGGAACTCCTGTTCCCAGTACCTCAAGGTAGAGGGCACGATTCCGAGCATTTCGGCAACGTCTTTTATCTTATAATATTTCTTATCCATACCATTGATCAATCCATGATGTCGGCCGCATTTTCGGCAGCGGTTACAAAATCCGCATAATTGGCGGGAGTCAGTTCCATAAAACCGAAATTGACGGGATTCTGAGCCTCGCCTCGGAAACGCACCTCATAATGCAGATGGGGAGCCGTGGCCTTACCGGTCCTGCCGACTGTTCCGATACGGTCGCCGCGTTTCACGAAATCGCCTTTGTTCACCGTCATATCGGCCAGATGCATGTATCCCGACATATAGTTGAATCCATGATTGATTTCAATCACATTGCCGTCATTGTTCTTACGTTCGGCCACAACGACTTCGCCATCGGCAGTTGCGAAAACAGGCGTTCCTTCCGGAGCGGCGAAATCGAGGCCGGGATGGAACTTGGCGATGCCGCTCACCGGATCGCGGCGCATGCCATAGCCTCCCGAAAGAACCGCCTTGTTCCTGTCGATCGGCAGAATGGCCGGAATATGCGCAATCTTGTCCTTCTGCGACACAGCGGATTCCTTAAGCTGATCAAACGACAATGACTGTGCGTAAATCTGTCGGTCGAGCATATCGACACGCTGCGTGACGTACTTGACCAGGCCGTTGTCCGACATCTTGCTGAGCTCGCGGTAACGCTTCTCATTATTTAATCCGGCGTTGCGGTGCACGTCGCTCAGCGGCTCCATCTGCAGCATGACTCGGTAAAAATTGTCGTCGCGGTAACGGATGTTCTCCATCACCTGCAGCGAATTGTCAAGACGCCGGTTCAACAGTTCATATTGTTGTTTCAGCATACTGTTCTCCTCCTGCAGCCGGCGTTCGCCGGGCGTTCCGAACACATTATAGGCTATCAGGAAGAAAAGACAACCCAACAGGAATGCAGTGATTCCTACCTTGGCAACCGAAGCCATGCGCCTTGCCAATGTGGGAAACACACGCTCATAGTTGTCCGTTTCCGGATTATACCGATAATATTGAGTACGAGCCAAGTTCCTTAGGATTGTTTCGAGTTGCAAAAATAGCAATTAATGCTTAATTTTGCAATTTGTATAGAAAGCCCGCAAATGGCAGGGCGCCCGCTTTTAGAAAGAAAACGATTAAAACACAACAATATATAGATGCAGACCTCTAAGGAAATAAGAGAATCTTTCAAGCAATTCTTTGCCGACCATGGTCACCGAATCGTACCATCGGCCCCCATGGTATTGAAAGACGATCCGACGCTGATGTTCACCAACGCCGGCATGAATCAGTTCAAGGATATCATATTGGGCAACCGCGTGCCGGAAAGCCGTCGTGTTGCCGACAGCCAGAAATGTCTCCGAGTGTCAGGAAAACACAATGACCTTGAGGAAGTTGGCCATGACACATATCACCACACCATGTTCGAGATGCTGGGCAACTGGTCGTTCGGCGACTATTTCAAGCAGGAAGCCATCGACATGGCATGGAAATATCTTGTTGACGTATTGAAACTGAATCCCGAGCGTTTGTATGCCACGGTATTCGAGGGCTACGAACCGGAGGGACTCGGACCCGACGAGGAGGCTGCATCGATATGGTCAAAACATCTCCCGGCATCGCACATCATCAACGGCAACCGACACGACAATTTCTGGGAGATGGGCGACACCGGACCCTGCGGCCCATGTTCGGAGATTCATATCGACCTGCGCAGCGACAAAGAGCGCGCGGAGATCGACGGTGCCGAGCTGGTCAACAAGGATCATCCTCAGGTAATCGAGATCTGGAACCTGGTGTTCATGCAGTACAACCGCAAGGCCGACGGACATCTCGAGCCACTGCCCGCCAAGGTGATCGACACCGGAATGGGATTCGAGCGTCTCTGCATGGCGCTCCAGGGCAAGACCTCCAATTATGACACTGACGTTTTTACGCCTCTGATCGACAAGATTTCAGAGCTGTCGGGCAAGAAATACGGTGCTGAAGAAAAGGTCGACGTCGCCATGCGCGTCGCAGCCGACCATGTGCGCACCATCGCATTCTCGATTGCCGATTCGCAGCTCCCCAGCAACGCCAAAGCCGGTTATGTGATCCGACGCATCCTGCGCCGCGCCGTCCGTTATATATATACGTTCCTTGGTCTGAAGGAACCCACGCTCTATCGTCTGATCGATACGTTGATCGAGCAGATGGGCGACGCTTACCCCGAACTCCCCGCTCAGGCCGACCTGATAAAGCGCGTGATAAAAGAGGAGGAGGAAGCCTTCCTGCGCACACTCGACAACGGTATCCGGCTGCTGGACGGTATCGTGGAGAAAACCCGCAAAAACAACCAGACCCGTGTATCGGGTGTCGACGCCTTCACGCTCTACGACACCTACGGCTTCCCTCTCGACCTTACGGAGCTGATTCTACGCGAGCAAGGGATGGATGTCGACACGGCAGCATTCGAGGCCGAGATGCAGAAGCAGAAAGAGCGTGCCCGCAATGCCGCGGCTGTTGAAAGCACCGACTGGGTCGAGGTCAACGAGGGCAACGAGGAGTTTGTCGGATATGACAACACCGAGGCCGACGTAAAGATACTCCGTTACCGTCTGGTGAAACAGAAGGGAAAACAGTATTATCAGATCATGCTTGACAAGACACCCTTCTACGCCGAGATGGGCGGTCAGATCGGTGACCGCGGCGTTCTGGTGGCTCCCGACGGCGAGACGATCGAGATATTCGATACGAAGAAGGAGAACAATACGGCCGTGCATCTGACACGCAAGATGCCGCAGGATGTGAATGTTACGTTCAAGGCCAAAGTCGACAAAGAAGCACGTGCCAATACATCGGCCAACCACTCGGCCACTCACCTGTTGCACGAGGCGCTGCGCGAGGTGCTTGGAACACATGTCGAGCAGAAGGGTTCGCTGGTGACCCCGGATTCGCTGCGTTTCGACTTCTCGCACTTCCAGAAAGTTTCTCCCGAGGAGCTGCGCAAAGTCGAGCACATCGTCAACAGCCGTATACGTCAGGCCATTCCTCTTGACGAGGCTCGCGAAGTGCCTATCGCCGAAGCCCGCGAGATGGGCGCCATGGCATTGTTCGGCGAGAAATACGGCGACAAAGTGCGCGTAATTAAATTCGGATCGTCGGTCGAGTTGTGCGGCGGCACGCATGTTGCCAATACCGGCAATATCGGAATGGTGCGCATCATTTCCGAAAGCTCCATCGCAGCCGGCATCCGCCGCATCGAGGCCGTGAGTGGTGCCGGAGTCGAGAACATGCTCGACAATATGCAGGATGTAATGAACGATCTGCATCAGATACTCGGCAATTCCAACGATTTGCGTCAGGGCATAGCCAAAGCGATAGAAGAAAACGCCAATCTGCGCCATCAGATCGACAAATTCATGGAGGAACGCACGGAGTCGCTCATAAAGGAGCTGTATGCGAAGGCTTCCATCGTGAACGGCGTGAAGGTTGTGAAACTCGGCGGCATCCGCATACCGGATGTGGTGAAGAACGTGGCCTTCGGCATCCGCAAACTTGCCGATTCCCCCACAGTATTCATCGGACTGACGATGAACAACGGCAAGCCTATGATAACGATCGCTCTGAGCGACGAACTGGTACAGGAAGGATACAATGCCTCACAGATAGTTCGCGACGCAGCCAAGGCCATCAAGGGTGGCGGTGGCGGTCAGCCCTTCTTCGCACAGGCCGGCGGCAAGGATCCAGAAGGTCTGTCGAAAGCCGGCGACATCATCGCCGAGGCTCTCAATTTGGGTTAATACCGAATCATGGCCCATCCGGACAATATCAGGAAAGGACAACTCATACTCCCCGCGAATTATCGCTGGGGAGTATTTGTCGTTTCTACAATAGTGATGTTCCTCATCACCATGATCATTCTCGGGATGCTCCAGGCCACAGGTATTCTCGGTTCCGGCATATCGCGGTCATCGGTGCTGACATCATCCCTGTTGCAAGGATTGCTGGTGTTTATCATGCCGACGGTTCTGACGTGGTATCTGACTTCAAAGTATCCATGGCACGAGCCGGGCATCGACGTGATGCCGGGATGGAGGAACATTCTCCGGATGCTGTTACTGTACGCCGTCTCATTCCCGGCAATGAACCAGGTGGTATGGTTCAACCAGCACATTCAGCTGTTGCCGGATTCCTTGTCGGGACTGGAAGCGGCATTGCGCACGATGGAAGAGAGGGCGCAGCTGACCACTCAGACCATATTGGCGGATACTTCGGCCGGTGCGATGATTGTGAATGTCCTGATAATCGGAATTTTCACGGGTACAGCCGAAGAGATGTTTTTCCGTGGCGGCATTCAGCGGATGATGCAAAAATCCGGATTGAGCGCCGCATGGTCGATATGGTTGGCCGCGTTGATATTCAGCGCAGTCCACATGCAGTTCTACGGATTTATTCCCCGCCTGCTGCTTGGAGCCATGTTCGGATATGTCTACTGGCAGTCGGGGTCGATATGGATATCGGCATCGATGCATGCCCTCAACAACAGCCTGGTTGTGGTATGCGCATGGTTGCAGAGCCGCGGACTGATGTCGACCGACATCGACAATCTGTTCGTGACCGAGTCGGGATTTTGCTGGTGGTTTGTGGTCAGCGCGTTCCTGACAATAGCTCTAATAATATATCGGAAAGCACATGGCAAATAAAACAGAAATGCGGCAGATCCTTACGTCGATACGCAAGGGAGACATAAAGCCTGTTTACCTGCTGATAGGCCGGGATACATACTTCATCGACGTGATACTCGGCGCATTGGAGCGTTACGCCATATCGGAAGATGACCGGGACTTCAACTTCAACCTGTACTACGGCAACGAGATCAGCGCGGAGATTGTGGTGAACTGCGCTCAGCAGTATCCGGTGATGGCCGATCGCAAGCTGGTGATACTTAAGGAATCGCAGGCCATGTTCAATGCCAAGAACGAGCTTGACAAGTTCTGCGCCTACGTGCAGCGTCCGAATCCGCATGCCGTGCTTGCCATCACCTACACAGGCGAGAAGGTCGCGGCAATGACCAATCTGAAGAAAGCCGCCCAGAAGGGAGATTGCGTGATCGTGGAATGCAACTCCCCGCGCGATTATGAACTCCCCGCTTACGTCAAGGATTATTGTCAGGATCACAAGATATCGATCGACGACAAGGCCGTGTCGATGCTGTGTGAATATATCGGTGCTCCGTTGAGCAAACTGTTCGGCGAGCTGAACAAACTCATTCAGATCAAAGGGGGCAAAGACAGAATCACGGCCGATGACGTGGAAAAGAATATCGGCATTTCGAAGGACTATAACAACATCGAGTTGACCAATGCCCTTCGGGTGCGCGACTATCCCAAGTGCATGGCGATAGTAAAGTATTTCCGCAATAATCCTAAAAACAATCCTACGGTCGTCACTACAGCCGCGCTGTTCAATTTCTTCTCGAAGATTGTAGTTGCGCATTTCCTTCCCTCGAAGGACGATGCGTCGCTGATGGGGATGCTCGAATACAAGAACAAGTACGCGCTTGCCGACCTGAAGACAGCTATGAAATCCTATCCACCGGCCAAGGCCATCAACGCCATACATCATCTGCGGGAATTCGACGGCAAAATCAAGGGCGTCGGATCAATGCGCAACGAATATGATCTGTTGCAGGAGCTGATCTTCAAGCTGATGACATAAGCATTATGCCTTAATAGGGCAAGGCCTGGAGAAGCTGTAACGGAGATAATTAAAAAAATTCTGCAGGGGTCTTCAATAAAATTGTAAATTTATTGTTATACATTAGAGGGGATAGACAAATCGCCTAAATTCGTCATGTAAATACATTTCGATTAAAGAGGAATATGAGACAACTCAAGATAACTAAGTCAATTACCAACCGCGAAAGTGCTTCGCTTGATAAATATCTGCAGGAAATCGGACGAGAGGAACTGATTTCGGTGAGCGAGGAGGTCGAGTTGGCACAAAGAATCAAAAAAGGAGACCAGAAAGCACTTGACAAGCTGATCAAAGCAAACCTTCGCTTCGTGGTGTCGGTAGCCAAGCAGTACCAGAATCAGGGTCTGAGTCTTCCGGATCTTATCAATGAAGGGAATCTGGGACTAATTCGCGCAGCGCAGAAATTTGACGAAACACGCGGTTTCAAATTTATCTCTTATGCCGTATGGTGGATCAGACAGTCGATTCTGCAGGCACTGGCCGAGCAATCACGTATCGTGCGTCTGCCGTTGAATCAGGTAGGATCGCTCAATAAGATCACCAAGGAGATGGCGCGTTTTGAGCAGGAGAACGAGCGCCGGCCGTCGACCGAGGAGCTTGCCGACCGTCTCGACATGTCGGTTGACAAAATTTCGGATGCGATCCAGGTATCGGGCCGTCCCATCTCGGTTGACGCACCCTTTGTCGAGGGCGAGGACAATTCGCTTCTTGACGTACTGGCCAATGACGACAGCCCCATGGCCGACGCCGACCTCAACAAGGAGTCGCTGAGCAAGGAAGTTGACCGGGCACTCAAGCAGCTTTACGACCGCGAACGCGAGATTCTGAAAATGTTCTTCGGCATCGGATGCCAGGAGATGACTCTGGAGGAGATCGGCGCTAAGTTCGATCTGACCCGCGAGCGCGTCCGCCAGATCAAAGAAAAGGCAATCCGCCGCCTGAAGGGACAGAAGAGCAAGTTGCTCAAGAGTTACCTCGGAGAATAATTGTCCGGATTGCAAAATACTAACCTACAGCCTATGACTAAGAATATACTATGTATCATATTCCTGGCCATGGGCTTATTGTTTTCAAGCGGCGCACAAGCCAAGAGCGTGAATAAATTGCCGGTCATACCGACCGATACGATTTCCGGCCCTGATGCCCTGTTTGAAGGCAAACCCGACCTGTCGTTCATGCGTCACTTCGCCTGGGGAGCGGAGTTCGGCTCATCTATCGACTTGACAGGCCACAACCTTTCGACCTTTAACCTTGACCTCAATTTCGGTTACAAGAATTCATTTCTGAAACTGGTGGGCGTGGGCGTAGGGTTTCATAGAGGAATCATTTCCGGCGACACCTATATACCGATTTATGGAGTGATCCGCACGTCGTTCCGAAGCAAGCCGTCGCTGTTCTTTCTGAACGTGCAGGCGGGATATTCCTTCAACACGGTTGGCGGCAGCCCCTATCACGGCGACATCATGTCGGCCCTCGGTGTCGGAATCAATCTGTCACAGGGCCGGCGCGCCAAAAGCTATGTCATCCTGTCGGCAGGAGGAAGATACTTCAACAAAGCACACCTTGATAAGGTGAATCTGGATGCGGATTTTGTCATCACCGCCAAACTAATGATAGGCGTAAACTTCTAACACACATGAAAAAGATATTACTTTCGACATTAACAGCACTGTCAATCATGACATATAACAGCGAACCGATAGCAGCTGCGGGGAATCCGCTGATCACAGGCCAGGGAGGTCCGTTCGGGACGATGCCCTTCAGCAAGCTCAGCGCCGCCGATATGAAAGAAGCCGTTCTGGAAGGCATCCGCCTCCAGAACCAGGAAATAGACGCGATTACCCGCCAGCGCAGCGTCCCCACATTCGAGAACACGATTGTGGCGCTCGACCGTTCGGGCCAGATACTGAACCGAGCCATCCTTGCTCTCAGCAATCTTGAATCGGCCAACGGCACCGACGACCTGATGGAGGCCATGGCCTCCGTCACTCCCAAACTCACGGAGCACAGCACCGGAATGATGCTTAACGAAGCCCTGTGGAACCGCATCAAGCAGGTTTATGAACTGCAGGACAAAGACACCAGCCTCACCCCCGAGGACAAACGTCTGATAAAGAAGACTTATGAAAGCTTCCTGACATCGGGAGCCGATCTGAAGGGAGCGGACAGGGAGAAACTGCGTAAGCTTCAGGCCGAACTGTCGGACCTGAACGTACGGTTCTCGCAGAACGTCACCAACGGCATGAAGGATCCTTCAAGAAGGCTCTGGCTGACAGCTGCTCAACTGGGAGGCATTCCCGAATCGATCAAAGCAGCCTACCGTGCAGCCGCTGCCGAAGCATTGGTCGCCGAGGGCAAGCCCGACGACGAGGCACTGTACCTTGTGACCGTTTACCGTCCCTCCTACTCCCCCTTCATGACCTTCAGCACCGACCGCGACCTGCGCAAGAAACTCTATATGCTTTATGGCACAGGCAATCAATCGGGCCAATTCGACAACACTCAGATTCTGAAGGATATCGCCAACATCCGTCTGGAGATAGCCAACCTGCTTGGTAAAAAGAACTTCGCCGAATACCAGCTTCAGAACACGATGGCGGGCACACCGGAAGCCGTGATGAATTTCCTGCAGGACCTCAACAAAAATTACACGGAGCCCATGCGCCGTGAGCTTGATGAGATCCAGGAGTTCGCACGCAAAACGGAAGGTTCCGATTTTGTCCTCATGCCCTGGGACTACAGTTTCTGGAGCGACAAGCTCAAGAACGAGCGCTATGCGTTCAACGACGAGGACATGAAGCCCTACTTCGAGCTCAACAACTCGATCAACGGCGTTTTCGGACTCGCCACAAAACTGTACGGGTATAAATTCAAAGAGAACAAGACGATAGATAAATACCATCCCGACGTTAGAGTATACGACGTGTTCAACCGCGACGGCAAGCAGATCGGCGTGCTCTATGCCGATTTCTTCTACCGTGCCGGCAAACGTCCCGGCGCATGGATGACCGAATTCCGCGGCGAAAGCAAGGATGATAACGGCGTACGCACACTGCCTCTGATATCGATTGTATGCAATTTCTCCAAACCGGTCGGTAATAACCCCGTGCTTCTGACGCCTGATGAAGTAGAGACCTTCCTGCATGAGTTCGGACATGCCCTGCATGGACTGAGCAGCGAAGCCACATATCCGTCGCTGGCCGGCACCAATGTCGACCACGATTTCGTAGAACTGTTCTCGCAGTTCAACGAAAACTATCTGACACGCAAGGAATTCCTGGACGGATTTGCCAAGCACTACAAGACCGGCAAGAAGATGCCGAAAGAACTGCTTGACCGTTTTGTGAAAGCGTCGCAGTACGGCGCCGCCTACTCAACGATGCGCCAGCTGGGCTTCGGCTATCTCGATATGGCTTATCACACCATTACCGAGCCGCTTCGCGCATCGGCGTCGGTCAAGGATTTCGAGGAGAAAGCCATTGATCCGGTCCGCATCTTCCCCGAAATCGAGGGATACCTGATCTCGCCGGCGTTCACCCACATCTTCGATGGCGGTTATGCCGCAGGATATTATGGTTACAAATGGTCGGAGGCACTCGATGCCGACGCATTCGCGGCATTCAAGGAAAACGGCGTGTTCGACCGCAAGACTGCCGACAAGTTCCTGAAAATGCTTCAGAGCGGCGACACCCGCGATCCGATGGAACTCTATATCGAATTCCGTGGCAAGAAGCCGACCACCGACGCCCTGCTGGAACGCGACGGTGTAAAATAATTCCCCAACAAACAGTATAAGACCAAGAATCATGGATACGAAAACCAAACTGATCGACGATCTTCTGAATCTTGCATTCGCCGAGGACATAGGAGATGGCGACCATACTACCCTCTCGACCATCCCTGCGGACGAGATGGGGAAATCACAGCTCATAATAAAGGAGGACGGCATCATTGCGGGAGTCGAAATGGGCATCAAGGTGCTTCATAAAGTCGACCCGTCGATCCAGGTGACAGTCAACATCCAGGACGGCACACCTGTACGCAAAGGCGACATTGTCTTCGTGGCCGAAGGCCCTGTGCGCAGTCTGCTGATAGCGGAACGCACTATGCTCAACATCATGCAGCGCATGAGCGGCGTGGCCACCATGACAGCCCGCTATCAGAAAGAACTCGAAGGGCTGCACACCAAGGTGCTCGACACGCGCAAGACCACTCCGGGCATGCGTATCCTCGAGAAAGAAGCCGTGAAACTGGGCGGCGGCAAGAACCACCGCATTGGCCTTTTTGACATGATTCTTATCAAGGACAATCATATCGACTTCGCCGGCGGCATCGAGAAGGCCATAGACCGTGCCAAAGACTATTGCAAAGCAACGGGCCGCGATCTGAAAATAGAGGTCGAGACCAGAAGTCTGGACGATATCCGCCGCGTACTGGTACATGGAGGCGTGGACCGCATCATGTTCGACAATTTCACTCCCGAGCTTACCAAGGAAGCTGTGAAATTAGTGAACGGACAGTGCGAGACAGAGTCGTCGGGCGGCATCACTATCGAGAACCTTCGCGCGTATGGCGAAGCCGGCGTGGACTATATCTCCGTCGGAGCGCTCACGCATAGCGTCAAGAGTCTTGACATGTCGTTCAAGGCCGTTTAAGGCCTGTTCCTTAACGGCACCGCCACATGGCTCGCGATATTGACAAACAGGCACAGGGCACCTCTAATCGAGAATGGGGTGCCCTTGCTGAAAATATAGCCGCAGATTACCTGATCAAACAGGGCTACACGATCCGCGAGCGCAATTTCCGCATGCGTCATATTGAAATTGACCTGATTGCGGAAAAAGACAACGAGATTGTTTTCGTCGAGGTGAAAGCGCGGTCGTCCGACTATGTCGACGCTCTTTATGCCGTCGACAAGCAGAAACAGAACAAAATGCTGAGCGGAGCGGACATGTACCTGCGGGCGTTGCCGGTGCTGTACTGGTATCGTTTCGACATCATCACCATCACAGGCACCAAGGAAGACTACAAGCTCGAGCACTATCCTGACGCGTTCATATCGCCGTTGCGCACTCGGGTGCATCCGCGGCCGTCAAGGCCGTCGAACAGACGGAAAACCAAAGAAAGCGACGAGCCCTGGGAGGAACCGAAGCCTAAGAAGCCCGAGAAGCCAGAAAACTGACATTATGAGATTATCAAGGACGAAAGCCACTTTATACGGCAATCTTCAGACGGTCAAGATGAGACGCCGGCACGGACTCTTCGCGGCCGAGGGGATGAAGGCAGTGACCGACATGAGCAGCCATTACACCATGGAGGCTCTCATCGCCACGCCCGAGGCCGAACTGCCCGATAGCCTCGTTGCATCGGCCGGCATAGTCTACGAAGCCACACCGGCCGAAATGAAGGCCCTGGGGAGTTTCACCACACCGTCGTCAGTGATGGGCATTTTCAGAATTCCCGCCGACGTGGCTCCCGTGATCGACGATTCCCGTCTGTACCTGATGCTCGACGGTGTTCGCGACCCCGGCAATTTAGGAACGATAATCAGGACCTGCCACTGGTTCGGAATATTCGACATCCTCGCCAGCCACGATTGCGTGGACTGCTACAACCCCAAGACGGTCCAGGCTACGATGGGATCGCTCGGTGCCGTACAGGTCCATTACTGCAATCTTGCCGACATAGTGAAGGACCATCCCACGATGCCCGTTTACGGTACGCTGCTTGAAGGAGAGAACATCTTCAGGAGCACATTGTCCGATCATGGGTTCATCGTCATGGGCAATGAGGGTACGGGCATCAGCGAGCAGATGCGCGGCATGCTGACCCAGGGGCTGCACATTCCTCCGGCCACCGACAATCATGGAGAATCGCTGAATGTAGCCATAGCCACAGCCGTGGTCCTGGCACAGTTTGTAAAATAGATACCGGATTAATCACCATTAAAACCGACACATGACAATGAAATATATAGGAGCACACGTCAGCACCGAAGGAGGCGTTCAGAACGCTCCGCTCATGGCAAGCAAAATCGGCGCGAAAGCATTCGCGCTTTTCACCGGCTCAAGCGCCCGCTGGGTATCCAAAGCAATTACTGACAAAGTGGCCGATGAATTCAAGGCCAATTGCGAGGCCGGAGGCTTCACGGCCGATTATATTCTGCCGCACGACAATTTTCTGATCAATCTCGGAAGTCCCGACCCCGAGAAGCTGGCCAAGTCGCGCAAGTCATTTCTCGACGAGATGCAGAGGTGCGAGAAATTAGGACTTAAAATGCTTAACTTCCATCCGGGAAGCCACCTGAATCAGATGGAGGTGGAGGCATGTCTGGCGCTGATAGCCGAGAGTATCAACATCACGCTTGACAAGACAAGCGGAGTCACGGCGGTTCTCGAGTCGACTGCAGGCCAAGGCTCGAATCTGGGATGGAATTTCGAGCAGCTGGCATATATCATCGACCGAGTGGAAGACAAGCAGCGCATCGGCGTATGTGTGGATACATGCCACAGCCACTCCGCCGGTTATGACCTGGCCTCGCCGGAAGGTTATGCGAAGACGTGGAAGGAATTTGACGACGTTATCGGCAGTGGCTATCTGCGTGCTATGCACCTCAATGACAACAAGCGCACGTACGGATCGCATATCGACCGTCATGAGCAGATCGGTAAGGGGTCGCTCGGACCGGAATTCTGGGTACGTCTTGTGAACGACAGCCGTTTCGACAACATGCCGCTGATTCTCGAGACACCGGATCCCGAAGACTGGCCCAACGAAATCCAGTGGTTATACGATCAGATTCGGACCAAAGCCTGACTCGGTCTTTAAACCATAGCCGAATAGGATTGTCAAATAATATTAAAGTTATAACCCGAAACCGAATGGACTTCCATAAGCTATTGATCCGGAGCGTTTCCGGAGTCGTATATTGTGCAATAATCATATGCTGCATCTTGTGCGGCTACTGGGGAGTGTTTGCGCTCGGCGTTTTGCTGTCGACGCTGGCATGCATCGAAATGAGCAAAATGTTTCATGAGTTGTCGCGCGAAGAGCTTCCGGTTCTTATTATCGATATCACCGGATGCATCTGTCTTGCCATCGCGCCCATAATGCCCGAAGCAATGCTGATGTGGGTAGCGGCGATGGTTGTGCGGCTCATCGAGCAACTCTATATCGTGGAGGGAAATCCGGTCAAGGAGATGGCTCTGTCGGCATTCAAACAGCTGTATATAGGGCTGCCGATGCTGCTGATGACAGCAATTGCATATCTGATTCACCCCATGCTGATCCTGGCCATCTTTATCTTTATATGGATCAACGACACGGGCGCGTTCCTGGTGGGCTCGATGTTGGGAAAACATAGATTGTTCGAGCGCATTTCCCCTAAGAAATCGTGGGAAGGCTTCTTCGGCGGTCTGATCTTCAACCTCGGTTTCTCGGTGCTGTTCTATTACTGTTTCAACGACTTCTTCGGGCTTGGAGGCTTCGGCACATTAGGCATATGGCTTGGACTGGCCGCCACAGTGAGCGTGTTCGGCACATGGGGCGACCTGGTGGAATCACTTATGAAACGGTCGCTTCACATCAAGGACAGCGGTAATCTGATACCGGGCCATGGCGGCATACTGGACCGCATCGATTCGCTGCTGCTGGTACTTCCCGCCGTCACGCTTTACCTGGCAATTATTATTTGCCTGTAAACGCTACGGAGTCAAGAGATTAAAAATTTTGATTAAATAAAGTAAAGAAAATATTTGCACAGGTCGCAAAAAAGTAGTAATTTTGCAATCGCAAATCGGGAACGAAATGCATGGTTCGTTAGCTCAACTGAATAGAGCATCTGACTACGGATCAGAAGGTTGCAGGTTTGAATCCTGCACGAATCACACTGGCTCCTTAGCTCAACTGAATAGAGCATCTGACTACGGATCAGAAGGTTACAGGTTTGAATCCTGTAGGAGTCACTAAAGCAGGCTTAACGCCTGCTTTTTTTGTGTCCGCTAACGTATGGTCCACTACGGGTCATCGGATTTCCACTACCCCTTAGTCGTCGAGGAAATGTTTGAGTACCTGACGGTAGGAATTGAAAATTTTGGATTTTGACACGAAGCCGACATACTTTCCCTTGTCAACGACAGGTAGATTCCAGGCATTCGTCTTGTCGAAAGTATGCATCACCTTGTCCATGCTTTCGTTGATGTCGATCATGGCCGGAGCTGCCGTCATGAAACGCGAAACATGCATTTTCTTATAGAGGTCGGTACGGAACATGATGTTGCGTATATCGTCGAGCTGCACGACTCCCTTAAGATAGCCTTCGGAGTCGACGACCGGAAACAGATTGCGGGTCGAAACCGAGATCACGTCGACCATCTCCTTAAGATTCATTTCAGGGCGCACGGTCTTGAACTCGGTTTCAATCAACTTGTCGATCTTCATGAGCGTCAACACCGCCTTGTCCTTCTGGTGAGTCAGGAGGTCGCCGGCCTTGGCAAGACGCATGGTATAGATGCTGTAAGGCAGGAAGAGCTGGATGGTGATATAAGCAAGCGTAGAAACGATCAGCAGGGGCAGAAACAGGTTGTAACCACCGGTCATCTCGGCCGTAAGGAAGATGGCCATCAGCGGAGCATGCATGACGCCGCTCATCACACCCGCCATGCCCATGAGCGTGAAATTTTTCTGCGACAATTCGATGCCGAGGTCGAGGTTGTTGAGTATATAGGCGAAGAGGAATCCGGTCAGAGCACCGACAAACAACGAAGGCGCGAACGTACCGCCGACACCGCCGGCGCCGTTTGTGGCCGAAGTGGCGAATGCCTTCATCAGGATAATTGAAGCGATAAAGAGAGCGATGAACCATACGTTGGCACGGTCCACATAGAAGATCGTGCCGTCGACAACCGCCGAGACGTTACCCTCGAGCAGATTGTTGATCGCCCCGTAACCTTCGCCGTATAGCGGCGGGAATATAAAGACCAGTCCCGCGATGACCACACCTCCGGCAATTATTTTATCTATCTGACGTCCGATCCTGCCGAAAATGGTTTCCATCATGAACATGACCTTGGTAAAGTAGAAGCTGACCAGGCCGCAGATTACGCCGAGCACGATTGCCCAGGGAATTCTGGAAGTCAGGAACGGTTCGGACTGCGAGAAGAAGAATTCGGAGCTGTAACCTTCAAGTACATAAGCCACTGTGGCGCCGGCGATCGATGACACCAACAGGGGCATAACGGTGACGCCGGTCAGGTCGATCATCAGCACCTCGAGCGTAAACAGCATACCGGCGATCGGAGCACGGAAAATGCCGGCAATACCTGCCGCGGCACCACAACCGACCAGCACCATCAACACCTTGGGCGACAGACGGAAGGCCTGCCCGATGTTGGAACCGATGGCCGCGCCTGTGTATACGATAGGACCCTCGGCACCGACCGAACCGCCGAAACCGATTGTGATTCCCGATGCGACGAGCGACGCGTACATGTTTTTCTTCTTCAACCGCGATTTATTACGGGAAATGGCATACAGCACCTTGGTCACACCGTGCGAGATATTGTCTTTGACTACATATTTCACAAACAGCACCGTAAGGACAATGCCGACCACGGGATATACCAGATAAAGGTAATTCGCCCCGGTGGTCGAGAAATGCGAAGTCAGCCATCCGGCTATGGAAGATATGATAAATTTCAGCAACTGGGCGGCAAATCCGCCGAAGATCCCGACCACCAGAGCCAGGAACACGACAAACGTGCGTTCCTTGATATGATGCTCGCGCCATATCACAACCTTCATCCACCAGTCGGTGAACCTGTTATGTGTTTCCTTGTAAGCCATATCGTGTCCTTCCGTACTTCTATGGACCGGGAGCTATTTGCCTTGTCCCGATAAAACAGTTCTTATTGTGTATGCCAGAATCTTGATGTCGGTAGCAATTGACATGTTGTTCAGATAAACCAGTTCGTAGCGTGATCGCTCCACCATCTGCCGGACGTTGGAGGCATAGCCGTATTTCACCATACCCCACGACGTTATGCCGGGACGTATCTGATAGACGAGCGAGAAATATGGAGCCTCCTCCAGAAACTGCTTCACGAAGAATTCCCTTTCGGGTCGTGGGCCGACAAGCGACATGTCGCCGCGGAGCACGTTCCACAGCTGTGGCAGTTCATCGATGCGGTATTTCCGGAGAAAACGGCCGATGCCGGTGATTCTGGGGTCGTCATCGTCAGTGAGCCGGGGACCGCAAGGTTCCGAGTCGAGAATCATGGTGCGGAACTTATAGATTGTGAACGGTTTCTGCCTGCGCCCGAGACGTTGCTGCGAGTAGATGGCGGGACCTTTGGACGATTTTTTGACCATGATGGCCACACACAGCAGCAGCGGACTGAGCAAGATAAGCATCAATGCAGAGGCCACGACATCAAGGAGGCGCTTCAGATTGGCCTGGAAGTCGCTGAGACGCGGAGACGTAAGGTCGACAAAGGGCGTGCCCATGATGTCGCCGAGACGGATGTTGCTGGTGACATACGACAGCGTGTCCGGAGCGATTTTGATAGGAATGTCCAGAAAGAGCAGACTGTCGACAATCTCCATAACCCGGCGGTCGCTGCGGTGCATGGTGGCAATCACAAGCTGATCGGGTTTTTCAACGGCACATACATCGGCAATCTGGTCCAGATTCCATACCCGCGCATCGTCACGCACATCATTTTTGTCCTCTTCGTCGGGCAGACGGATAAAGCCGATTATGTCGCGCGACAGCTGCGTGCGGTCGGACATGATACGGCGCGCCATACGGCGGCTCTCGTCTGAATTGCCAATTATTAACGTGCTGCTCACTACCTCACGGTTCTGCAGCTTGTCCATGAACCTGCGGGTAATCAGATATCTGCCTGTGTAGACAAAAATGAAGATCAAGGCCATGAGGATCAGAATCATCAGATAGTCCATACGGCGCATGCCGATATCGTTGAGCAGGACTACCATATAAATGCACACAGCGCCTATGAATGCGGTGCTAAAAGTGTTGGCAACGACCGAAAGCCGCGATTTCTGGAACGGATGGTTATAGAATCCCGACAAGGCATAGATGCCGAGCATCACAAGAGGAATCAGGATATCTTCGAATATCAGCTTATCGCTCAGTACATATAGCCACAAGTCTTCGTAATTCGAGCGGAGCCGGGCCAGGATGGAGTATCTGCAGATATTGAAAATAAAGAAAGCGACGGCGGTCATCACCAGATCACTGACAATGTACTTGCACCTTTGCATCTTTATGCTGCAGACTCTCCCCTTCATAACTTCAGCCCAAGGCTTATAGCACCGATACGGAAGAACTGCTGCCGGTAATCTTCCGGTCTTAAAATCCGGTCATTACATCTGACGATATCAATATCCACGGGCACATCGCCCCGGAGGCGGGCCTCGGCATCGCGGCCCGATTTGATTTCAAAGTCCTTGCACATCATGTTGAGGCTGTCGATATCGAGATCTGTGGTTCCGGATATGACCATATTCATATACGGACGACCTATGCCGTGAATTTCAGGCGTTTCATAGATATCGGACACATGCGGATCCTTCAGGACGGTCAGCAGCCTGTCGCGCGCGGCAGCCACATTGCCGACTCTGGGCTCGAGGTTTCCACCAATACAGATCACAACTTGATTATTCATGAAGCCTGGGATCCTGAGATTTCAACTTTATCATCGTAATTTCGGGGGTGGCACCGATACGCATAGGGACGCCAACCTCACCGCATCCGATATTTACATAGAGCGACATCGGCACAGAGTCGCGCGACAGGGCTTTGTATTCGCCGCCCCATTCGGGATAGCGCCAGGATGCCGGCGAGAATCTGCGTCCGGCTATATCCAGCTCCATCTGCATGGCATGCGTATGGCCCGACATCGTCAGGTCGATATTGCTCTTTTTCACCACCTCCCGGCTCCAGTGCATCGGATTATGTGTCAGCAATATCTTGAAATTATCATCATAGCTGCCGAGTCGGCGGTCGGGAGTAGTCAGGGCCGTGCGCAAATTGCCATATTGTTTGAACGGCGGTTCGCCCCAGTTCTCCACACCGATCATCGCAATCGAGTCATTTCCGCGATGCAAGAAGGCATGGGAGTTATTGAGCATGGTCCAGCCCATTTCCGTCTGCCAGTCCTTGAGTTTCTGCAGGTTTTTAACCTTTGCATCATCGCTCTCCCAATATACATAATCGCCGTAATCATGGTTGCCCAGTATCGAGAACACGCCATCTTTGGCTTTGAGGCGCGCAAACACCTTCCTGAAGGGCTCGAGTTCGGAAGTCTTGCGGTTCACTATATCGCCCGTGAATACGATCGCATCGGGTTTCAGATTGTTGATCTCGGTGACCAGTTTGCTGATAAAGGATGTGTCGTTGCCCCATGTTCCCACATGGGCGTCGCTGATCTGTACGATGGTATAGTCGTTGAAATTTGCGGGTACCCTTGGCGATTCCACAGCCAGTTCGCGCACCTGAGTGTCATGGCGTGTATAGAGGACTCCCCACCACATTATGAGGAACACGAGGATCGCGAGCGGAACGCCGACCATGGCGCCGAAATTCACAAGGCGGCGGGAGCCGAGATTGATCAGTCGTCCTATCAACGAGCAGAGGCAATAAACCGTCCCGGCTATCAGGACAGTGCTGTAGCTGAATATAATCCACATCACGGGCAGCACATCGTCACAGCTGCCATCACGAGGCAAAGCCACGCCTAAGGCAAGCACGCCGAACATCAGCACCATCACAATCACGAATATCCTTGCGATGCGCTTCCTGTTAGGCCGTGACGCGTATGAATTTATGTCCTTAAGAATATACGCGCATATGCATGCCGTGAATACGAACAGCAATATCAGCACAATAACCGGGAATCTCATTGCGAATCGATTATTCCAGGCCGCCTAACAAGGCCTTCAGTTTATTTTTCAATGGATTGGCATACATGGTCAGCATCATCTGCATCATATACTGCCGTTCATCTTCGGTAATATTCTCAAGGTCAACCTTGGCCAGCTGATTTTCAAAATAATGCAGAACCTCGATGCGCTCCGATTCCGTATATTTGGATTCGAATCTGGTAGTGCCGTTCAGCACGTCGTAGGCCACATAATTGATGGGAAATATCTCATAGCTGCGGTGAATGGCCTGATCTATGATCGTTCCGACATATTTGGCCGAAGTGTTGGTGTCGCGGAACTCGCCGATTTCGTCGATTTTGGTATTGATGCGGGGAGTAAGCTGGAAATGCACACGTCCCTTGAACTGCAGCAGACCGGTTTCCATGCTGAAAAGGTCATCACGCTGTGATTTCTTGAATTCGGGGTCACGTCGGCGCAACAGGAACTCACGGCATTTCAGATAATCATTGGGATCAAATTCATAGCTGATCGATATAGGCAGAATATTGATCTCCTTGATATGGTTCATAAAATTGCCGTCTCCGGCGATGCCGAGCATTTTCACCAGCGATTCCTGGGTTTTGTCGGAGCTGTCCTTGGCGCGACCTTCGCGCTGTGCGATCCATACACTTTCATGCTTCTCCAGGATGCAGTGATGGATATAGGCCGAAAGCTTGCGAGCGGCAAGCAAGCCTTCGCGCAAGCCTGTGTTGCGCTTAACGATCAGCGATTTGTTAAGTCGTACAAGATCCTCGATCCAGGGGAACACGAGGAGATTGTCACCGATTGCAACCTCGGACGATGGGAACCCGTTGCGCAACAAAGCAAGGTTCAGGAAAGCCGCGTCAAGCACTATGTCGCGGTGATTGGTTATATATAGATAGCTCTTGCCGGGGCTGAGATACTTTATACCGCCCAGAGTAATTCCGGCCGTAGTCTTCTTGCACAGCATTTCGAGGAAAGGAAACATGACCTGCACTTGAAAATCATGCTTATTGTCAATGCTTTTCAATTCTTCGAGCAAGGATGGCACATCACCGGCCGGCATAACATAATTCACCGCATGCAGGAATCCGGGGTTCTCGATCAGTGAAGCCATCTTCTCCGAAAACAACGAATCATCGTACGGCGCTATGTCGGTAAAGTCATATTCTTGTGTACTCATTTTCTCTTTGGGATATACCTTACAAAAATAACAAATAAAATCAAACAATGCAAATCAGTCCCATCGTCTTCCGGAGATTGATTTCGACACAAGGATGAATCCGGCCCTCTCCGAACACCATCATATCGATGCCTGCAGGTCCTGTATAGCCAGGTCCGATCAAGGCCTCGAGCATTCGTTTTTGAGCATCCACATACTGCATGTCGAACGTCGGGGCATGGTCGGTTATCAACTTCATCAGCATCGTCTGACTCCCGGTGACATTGCCATGGTACTTGCCCCGTCTTGATGTTTCGAACACCGAGAATCCAAGGAAGGAGGCCACCCCATTGCGGATCTCCCATTCGGTGGCGAAGTCCAGCTTCCGGTCATATACCGGCTCCAGCATCACGGATCCCTGCGAGCGTACAATACCGCGGATCCAGGGCTGAACGTGCCGCAATTCCAGATCATCGGTACGGAGCACTCCCCTGCCGGAACTGCTCCAGGGAGCCTTGACAAAGAGATTCTTATGGGCAATGTAATACCGCACGGCTTCATCGGCATCCGACATTTCCACCGGGATTTCGACACCGATGCGCAAGGCGGGGTCGAGCAAGGAGAGCGCCCGGGCGGCTGTTCGTCTGTGCGACAGCCGGCGCAAACTATCCAATGCATCAGCCGAAGGGACACCAAGCACGCCGGGGCAGTTTATTTCCAAAAACTTGGCAATCTGATGGTTCCAGCCCCATGGAGACACGGTGTATCGACTCCAGTCGGGCATAGAGCCGGGCATCAATACCTCCAGACCCTTCCGGCAAGCCTGATCGTAATATCTGGAGCTTTTTGCATCGGTCCGGTCCATGAGAAGCACGGCCTCCCCGGGCCGGGCATAGGTGGCCGGAAACAAGGCCTCGCGGGCGCGCAAGGCGGTTATTTTGGCCGGCGGCATATAATAAGGGGACCCTGAAGCAAGGGCCATATCGGTCTCAGGATTGAAAATATGCAAAGTAACAGGCATCGGCAACGCACTGAAAAAAAGAAATGCCGCCCTTGCGGAAGCGGCATTGTCGGTATGGTATGTATAGGCTTTTAGTCGTCAAGCATGTCCCGCTCTTTCAAGGGATTGGAGAAATAAAGCTTATGCTCCACGTACTCCTGCGTGGCGATCAGAGTCGGCTTGGGGAGCTTCTCGTAGAACTTGGATATTTCAATCTGCTCGCGGTTCTCGGAAACCTCCTCGAGATTGTCGGACGAAGCGAACTCCTGCAGTTTCTTCTCCAACTCCTTCTTGAGGTCGGCAGAAATCTGGTTTGCGCGCTTTCCGATGACGCATACGGTCTCATAGACATTTCCAGTCTGCTCCGCCATGGCAATCATGTCACGGGTCACCGTTGTGAGCGGAGCATTGGTTTTCTTATAATCCATAAGTGCTATTATGATTTATGAGTATATTCTTAGGCTATTATTTATCGGTATGCTTTTCAGCAATTTTGAAAATGGTGTCGGCCTCCTTACGGTTTTTCGACTCCGGGTAGTTGTTGATATAGGAGTAATACTCGTCGACAACATCTCGGTAACGGTCCTCCATCTTCTCGGCAACACTCTGACGGGCTACCTGGAATTTTGATTTAAGGATCAGGAACTCGAAGTCCTCCTTATACTTTGAGAAGGGATAAGTTTTCAAAGCGTTCTGGGAAACAATTATAGCCGATTCATAATTATTGCCCATGAAATTACCGAGGTTATAGTATAGCTGAGCGTTCTGCAGTTCCTTGAGCGTCAGCTTGTCCTGCATTTCAAAAATAGCGTCACGGGCTTCGGTGGCCTTATCGCTTTTCGGGAAGAACTCCAGAAAATCCTTCAACTCCTCGATAGCCTTGATGGTATAGGTCTGATCAAGCTGGGGATCCGGTGAGTCGAGGTAGTAACCATAACCGGAGTAGAATCTTGCGAGCTCTGTAAACTTGCCCTTGGGATAACGGTTATAGTACGTTTTGAGGTAAAGGTTAGAATTTTCGTAGTCCTCGTTATGGTAATAGGACATGGCGAGCAGATACAGCGCTTCCTCGCCGTTGGGAGTGCCGCGGAGAGGAGTGTAAACATCGGTAAGGAGCTGTGATGCCTGAGTGTATTTTTTCTGTTCGAACGCACGTTTGGCATATTCGAACTTATATTCTGCGTCGCGGCTTTTCAACACCTTGGAGTATTCGGTGCATGAAGGGAGCAATGCTATGCATGCCAGCAGGGACAGTGTCTTGATAAGTTTGCGCATTTCCTATCGGTCGCTTTGAATTGCAAAGTTAGTGATTTATTTTCACATCACCAAATATTTGTCACAGATGTGCGGAAATAAACGAAATTATGCCGTGTTGTTTGAGTTTTCAGCTATTATTCTTAATTTTGTAACAACAATTTGAGTAGCTTTGAAACAGAACGATCAGGATCACCCCTACAGCTGGGGAAGCAAATTCGGCGACCGCCATCCGGTTATCGCCAATGTGCTTATTATTGCAGTCATATCGCTGCTTGGCATCTATGCGGCCTACCTGACAATCGCATTGTTTACCAAACATGGCAGGACCATGCAGGTGCCGGGAGTGGAAAACATGTCATACACAGAGGCAATCAACAAACTGCATGACGCCGGTTTGAAGGTGGACATCCGCGACTCGCTCTACCGCGAAGACATCAAACCGGGGTTTGTCATCGAGCAGTTCCCGAAAGCAAATTCCATTGTCAAGCCCGGTCGAAAAATCTTCCTGTATATCAACTCGGTACACCCCAAGGAAGTGATGATCGACGATGACAATCATCCGTCCGAATACGCCTTGCGCGGTGAATCCTACCGTTCGGCCATGGCCAAACTGGAGGAGCTCGGATTCAAGCACATCAGGATGGTCAAAGTGCTGGGCACAACCGACCGTGTCGTAAAGATTATAGCCAACGGGCGTCCCGTGCGGAAGATGCAGAAGGTGCCTGTGAATGTATCCATCGTCGTGGAGGTGGCCGACGGAAGGCTCAACGATCTTCAGGACTCGTTGCGCAATGCCGAATTGCTCGAGATTTACAGGGAAAATCCCGAGAACTTCAGCGTTGACCCCACAAGCACGGAGAGCGGCAGCGGTTATGAGAGCAGCTCGTCGGGCGAAGAATATTCAGAGCCATCCCCTTCCGGCAATGAGGAAAGCCAGAACTATGAGTATTTCTGAAAATGACTTCAGCATCGAGCAGAGTGATGCGCCGCAGCCGGTGATAATCGATGACGACGGACGCGAACTCTACGAGCATTACCGCTTTGTAGCCGACAAAGGGCAGCAGATGCTGCGGGTCGACAAATTTCTGGTTGACCGACTGGAGCATACCTCGCGCAACCGCGTGCAGCAGGCGGCCGATGCCGGATGCATAATTGTCAACGGCAAGGCTGTGAAAAGCAGCTACAAAGTAAAGCCCGAAGACGTGGTGTCAGTTGTCATGGACCGACCGCGGTATGAGTTCGAGATCATTGCCGAAGACATTCCCCTGGACATAGTATACGAGGACGATTGGGTGCTGGTGGTCAACAAACCCGCAGGACTCGTTGTGCATCCGGGACACGGCAACTGGACGGGGACATTGGTCAACGCTTTGGCCTGGCATTTCCGCGACAATCCCGACTATGACGTGACCGACCCCCGGCTGGGGCTGGTGCACAGAATCGACAAGGACACCTCGGGCCTGCTGGTAGTGGCCAAGACGCCCGATGCAAAGACATTTCTGGGCAAACAATTTTTCAACAAGACGACACGCCGCGAGTATGTGGCCATGATATGGGGCACGCCCGACGGTAAAGAAGGCACAATAACGGGAAACATAGCGCGCAATCCGCGCAATCCCTTGCAAATGGCCGTAATGACTGATCCGACTAAGGGGAAGCATGCCGTGACGCATTACCGGCTGCTCGAGGATTTCGGATTTGTAAGCATTGTGAAATGCGTACTCGAAACCGGACGCACGCATCAGATACGCGTACATTTCCAGAATGAAGGTCACCCGCTATTCAACGATGCCCGTTACGGAGGCGACCGGATACTGCGGGGCACACCGACGGCAAAATACAAGCAGTTCGTAGAGAATTGTTTCACCATATGTCCGCGCCAGGCATTGCATGCCAGGACACTCGGATTCGAGCATCCCCATACGCACAAGCAAATGGATTTCGAAGCTCCCATACCGGCCGACATGCAGCAATTGTTTGAGAAATGGCGCGCATTCCGTTCAAATGACAAAGTATTATGAAGATTAATATCGTAGGAACCGGCAACGTGGGCTGGCATCTTGCCAAAGCACTCGACGGCCGACATGAAGTAAGCGTAGCCAATTCGCGGACACTCAGCGGCCTGGATTGCTGCTCCGACATCATCCTGATCGCTGTTCCCGACCATGCCATAGCTGAAGTTGCCGCGAAAATCGCGGCAAAGCTCGATGAATGTGTCACGGCTTCAGATACTTTGGTGGCACATACCTCCGGCACGACATCGATTGAAATACTGCAGGGACTCCCCTGCCGATACGGAGTGATGTGGCCGTTGCAGACGTTTACCAAAGGAATACCTCTGGAATACAACGAAATACCCATGTTTATAGAGGGTTCGGACCAGGCAGCTGCCTTGAAGATCCGCAACATGGCCGAATCGGTCAGCCTCAACGTAATCGAATCTGATTCCGACACCCGCAAGAAACTGCATCTCTGTTCGGTGATATCCTGCAATTTTGTGAATCACCTGATGGCCTTGGCCGATAAATATCTGGAGAATACCGGCATAGGGCTGGATATGCTGATGCCGCTGATCAATGTGACGGTGCGGAAGGTTGACAATGCTCATCCGGCGGAAGTTCAGACCGGACCGGCCATAAGGCGTGATTACAACACGATGGCCGAGCATATGCGGATGCTGGCCGGCGAGCCGAGGTTGCAGAAAATCTATTCAATGCTTTCAGAATCAATCATATTGACAGACGATGAGCGGAATCAATTATGACCTAACCAGGATTCGGGGCATAGCCTTCGATGTCGACGGAGTGTTGTCCCCCTCCACAATACCTATGGACTCCGAGGGCACGCCGTTGCGTATGGTCAATATCAAGGACGGCTACGCGCTGCAGCTTGCCGTGAAGAGAGGCCTGAACATAGCCATAATCACCGGAGGCAACACCGAGAGTGTCAGAAAGCGATATGAATCGTTGGGGATCAAGGATATCTATCTCGGGGCGTCGGTCAAGATAGACATATTCCACAAATGGATGGAATCGAAAGGATTGAAAGCCGAGGAGGTGATTTATATGGGCGATGACATACCGGATCTGCAATGCATGCGGGCGGCGGGTCTCCCCTGCTGTCCCTACGATGCATGTGCCGAAGTTCGGCAGACTGCGGCGTATATCTCCCGCTACACCGGCGGCTACGGCTGCGGCCGTGACGTGCTTGAACAAGTTCTTAAGGCTCAGGGATTGTGGCTCAACGACGCCAAGGCCTTCGGATGGTGAGGCGGTATGATACTGACAAAAACATGAAAAGACGATGCTTGACAATCTAAAAAAATACCATATAATACTGGGAAGCAAATCGCCGCGGCGGCGGGAGTTGCTGCAACAGATGCGCATACCGTTCACCGTAGCCAATATCGGAGCGGATGAAAGCTACCCCGATACACTGCCGCCGACAGATGTCCCGGCTTTTATCGCAAGCAAGAAAGCGGATGCATATCTTGACATGATCCATCCGAACGAAATGGTCATCACCGCGGATACGGTGGTAATCAACGGCTGTAAGATCCTCGGCAAGCCACGGGACATAGACGATGCCGTGCGGATGCTGATGTCATTGTCGGGCAAGGTGCATAAGGTGGCGAGCGGAGTATGCATCATGACTACGGAGAAGCGGACGACATTCACGACAATCACCGATGTCAAATTTGCATCGTTCAGCGAGGAGGAAGCCCGATTTTATGTCGAGAACTACATGCCTCTCGACAAAGCGGGCGCATACGGGATTCAGGAATGGATAGGATGCGTAGCCGTGGAATCGATTCACGGCTCGTTCTACAACGTGATGGGACTCCCCGTTCATCAGCTTTACAAGGAGCTGAAGCTGTTCTGATCAGCCCCTGTATACTTTCAGGACTTTTTCCAGAAAATTATTGTAGGTCAAATTATTGACGAATTCCTTAGCACCGGTCTCCCCCATTTGTGCCGTCAGTCCGGGGTCGGTTATCAGTTTCTGAATGGCCTGAGCCAGCGCATCGGCATCGTCAGGACTGACCAGCAATCCTGTAATATTGTCCAGTATATACTCGGTCTGGCCACCGTTGTTGCTGGCTACAACCGGTTTGCCCAGTTGCATGAATTCGAGTGACGACAACGGGCAAGCCTCACGTACAATCGAGGGCTGCAGACCGATGTCGGCTTGCGCTGCCAGCGAACGGGCATTTTCGACAAATCCCGTGAAATGCAGCCGATCGGCAATGCCGGCTTCCGAAGCCTGCTTTTTCAACCGCTCTATATAATCTTTGGGTTTTGCAGCCCCGACAAAAACCATATGCCACGGATATTGGTTCAGCTTTGACAAGGCATCAACTATTACGCCACATCCCTTGGATTTCCGCACGCGTCCGGTAAACATCAGCAGCGGCTGGTCGGAGGGAATATTAAAACGGGTTCTGATATCGGCGTTGTCATTGGCAGGAGTCACCATGCGGTCGGGAATGGAATTGCATATCACCGAACACCGGGTCGCATCCATCCAGCGGTTGGCGCCAAGCCAAAGCCGGGAAGATACCGACGATACGAAGTACATTGCGTGCAGCTTCCGGAAATATTTCCTACGCCAAGGCATCGTCTTACTTGCGCGGGCTATATGCCGGGTCAGCACCACTCGCGGCTTTCCCGTCTCACACTGATCGGCAGCTTTGACAACAGCGGGGACAAACGAAACGTCATGAATGTGCACTATATCGCTCCCTGATATTATGTCGCTCAGATGCCGGTCATAGAGGTGATAAGACGTCTGCTCCTTATCAAGACGCGAAGTTACGGGAGCCGCTGCGCGACAAACATAAATCACATCGTGCCCGGCGGATTCCAACGCATGTCCGAGGTCAAGAATGTACTGTTCGGCTCCGCCCCAGATTTTACCGGGAAATATCTGTACTATTTTCATGATTTATAATCCGGGAAAGTTATGCTGCGATACATGCCTCCGTATCGAGCCGTCATATCGTTGAGAGTTCCCAATGACGCATAGCTGAGGTGATGATTCAGAGTTGGCAGCAGGATTTTCCGCGACTTGTCGGTAAAATTGCCATAGAGTTCGAACTCCGAGAAACCGGACACCTGGTTTCGGTCTACACTGTCGATTATGGCGCGGTCCCATGTCTTGCCGGGATTTTTCCGTTCTATCTCCTCCCGGAGCGATTTCAGATTATCACGGTTGAAAACCATCTTATGGGACACATAGCTGAGTCGGCAGTCGGGATTCCGGCCAACCAGGCGCTTCATGTTGTCGAAATAAGGCTGATGATGTTCGCAGCTCTGATAGAAAACGCTCTTGTCGTCGCGTGTCACGAACGTGTGCGGGCGGAGCAATATATGATCGGCGTCGATGGTTATGAAATAATCGGACTGTCCTATGGCGCCCGACAGTTTGAGCAACTGCTGAAAGAGCCATCCGCTACGGTCACGCTTTTCGCTTCCAATCAGGAGATTGATATCATTGGGGCCGTAACCCAGCACCGACCTTTCCTCGACAAAGGTTACGCCATTTTCACGGCAGAATTCCGGAACTATCCCGTCTTCGCCGTTGGCTACGATATATATGCCGGCAATATTGTGATTTACATTCCGGCGTAAAGCCTGGAGCGACAGCGGCAGGATTTTCAGATCTTTGGCCACGACCGGGATTACTACATCCACAGCAACTTCGCCGGAAGGCGCGGGCATGCGTTTTGTCAGGGCCCGTAGCCAATAATACGCTTTGCGACCTAACTTGCTCATAACTTCTTGATAATGTATGGATGGCGGCCTGCAGCCGATGCTCGTTTCGCAAAATTTCCATTATACATTCCCGGACCGAGCAGAAAATAAGATTCCGAGGCTTTGGAAATGGCCATGAAATCCAGGAATGTCTTGAAGTCGGCATCGTCATTGGGCTCTCCGTTGTCGATATGCGAGATTTCACCGGGAATCACAACGCAATAGTCAAGGTTCTTAACCCTTTCGAGGAACTTTCTGGAATCGGAAGTGACCAGAATCCTGACTTGTTTCTGGTCATGCAGACGTTGGATTTCAGCCAGAAGGGACTCGATCTGGCGTTCGGCATCGTCGGCCGGCAACACCTCGCGGCCGCGCACCGGCTCCTTGAAATCGCCCAGCAACTCGCAAAAGCGCGTGGTGACAGAGATATAGTCAGCGCCGCATCTCTCGACGACTTCATCAAGAGCATTCTGCAAATCGGGAGCAGGTTTAAACAACTCATTGAAGAGTTGACCGAATTGATCCTCGGCGTGATAAAAAGCCGTATAGACATGAATCTGGCGGAAAGGCAATGCAAACTGTTTCAAGGCAGTCTTGCGCTGCCAACGTTTCTCGCGCTCGCCCACATCTCCGCGTGTGTCCTGAAACACGGCATGACTCCATTTCCGGTTGAACGAGAGTTCTCCAACTTTAAGAAGCCAGTCGTAGGAGGCCGGTACAAGATATCGTTCGAGTCTGAAAGGGCTGGTAAAATTGATGCGGAACTGCCAGTCCTGATCCTTGCAGATACTGTAAGCGGACACGATACCGCGCAGCCTGTCGGCAAGGCCTCCGTGCAGACGGCGACCGTCGGCCATATATACTATGGTCTTTCGAGCAGGCGGTTCCGGATCGGTGTCATTATAGAAGCGATCAAGATGACGGCGGACGATTCTGCGGAAACGATACTCCCTGAAGAACCAATAATTCACCTGGGATTTGATCCTGTCGACCAGCTTACTCATCACCAAGCAGTTTAACGGCCTTTTTGACAATAATCTCCGGATGCAGAGCGCGAAGGCATTCATAGTTGGTTCCCGCGGGACATTCGTTGCTTCCGGCAATAGTGCAAGGCTGGCAATTCAGACCTGCCACACAGGCACTGGCCGAAGGCTGGTTGTACCCCATAAAACCACATGCCGGAGTCGTGCTGCCCCATATCGACAACACTTTGGTTCCGACAAGCGACGCCAGGTGCTGATTGGCGGAATCCATCGATATCATCAGATCCAACCGCGCCATCACCGCCAGTTCATCTTCCAGAGGATAAACGCCGGCCAGGGACATCACCTTGGGATTGCCGGCAGCAACCTCTGCCAGAGCCTTCTTCTCTTCCTTCCCGCCGCCGAAAAGATAAATGTGATATCCGCGGTCGGTGAGCATTTCCACCAATTGCTTGACCATATCGACAGGATATGCCTTATTTACATATCTGGCAAACGGAGCAATGCCGATTGACTTGTCGGGTAAGGTCAACGGACAGGAGGGTAATTTTTGCTCGAATATCGTTTTGAAATCGAGATTGACATTGAATCCGAGAGCGCGGAACACGTCGCAATACCTGTCGGTAAATCTGCGGCTCTCCGTAGCCTTGTGGCTGAGCAACCGGCGGCGTTCGCGGCGATTCTTGTCGACGGTTGCCAATTTGCTGCCCGTCAAGGCAAGCCATAGGCCGATAAACCGTGAGCGGAGCACATCGTGCAGATCGGCTACATAATCAAAATTCATCTTTCGGAGCCGCCGTGCCAAACGGCATAATCCAGCGAAACCATGGTAATCCTTCTTCAGATCTACAGGCATCACGCTGATATTGGCGGGAGCGTCAATAAACAGCCGGGCAAAGAACGGAGTGGTCAGCACCGTGACGTCGACATTTGGATTCTGCCTGGCGAATGAATAAAGCGCCGGGACAGTCATGGCCACATCACCCAGAGCCGACAGCCTTATAGCCAGCATGCTGGTCCTTTTTGCTTCTTTAGATTCCATCATTGCTGAATGTTATGTTGCTGAAATATCTGTCGAGCACGAGCCATGCGGTATAATCCTCGAGCGCGCCGTTGCGGAACTGCGACACCCACTCATGCGCTTGTCTTACAATCCGCTCAGCTTCCTCAGGGTGCGCGGCATAATATGAGGTTTTCTCTATCAAATCGCTAAAATCCGGTTTTACACAGATATAATGATAATCCGGAATCAGTTTACCCTCCATGAACCAGCTTTCCATCGTCGGTTCGGGCATGACAGCGATGGAATTGGACGACATTACCCATTTCAGGTTAGTCGCCACATCGTTGCCCTCGGCACAGATTATGAATTTATGCTTCAGCTGCCTGTCAATGGGCACAAAGTCTCGGCGATACATCTGGAATCCGTCGTCGTCATCGTTAATCCGGCCTAAGTCGCACATCGGATGCCCGAAGTATTTGTGCAGCAACAACATCCTTGCAGGCTGCTGTTTCTGAGCCACATTGCGGAAGAAGATCACATCATCCTTTTGCGCGAAGGCGTAGGGATCCTTTACGAAAGCGAAATGCCGCACGCGATTCAATTTCATGATTACTCCCGCGGGAAGTTGGCCGGACGGAGCGATCCAACGGGCCTTGACGATTTCCGTGGGATCGACGGCTTCTTCAATATCACCGAAGCGGTAGCGGAACCGATGGTCGGAACCGAACAAGGAGACACTTCGGTAAAGATCGAAGAAATAAGTGGCAAACTTCTTTTTGGCCTTGAAGGGATATTTATAATCGCGGACCGCGACCGATTCTGAGAGATCGCCCCGCAGAGGATGCTCAAGCCGGCAATAATACTCCGCGCGTTTCCGGGCCATCTCCTTCTGGCTGTGGCTCAGTGAAGCTGTGCGGATACGGAAGAAAAAACGCAAGACGGGTCGCGGCATGTAATATGTGGCGAAGTTAGACACATAGAACCATGCGCGTCTCAACCCTTTTTTCAGGGAATTTCTATCCGTCCGGGTGCTCACAATCAGTTTTCAGCCATCTTGCGCATGTACTCCTCAACACCGGCGATATCTTTGCGATTATCGACCGAGAGGGACTTGCAATGGCAGTTGTAGTAATAAATGGGCACGTTGTTCTCAATGAATCTGAACGAGTCGTTCTCCTCGATCTTCTCGATGGGACCACGGGGTGTATTGTGATAAAAATCGAGAGCCTTGCGGTTGAACGCCCCGACACCTACGAATTTATGATAGACATAATCCATGTTGCCCTTGGGATATGGGATCGGGCTTCGGGATATGAACAGGCAACGATCGTGAGCATCGGTAACGATCTTGAGATTCGTGGCATCGACCACCTCGACGGGATTGCTGAAGTCGGTCATGAGATTGGACACATAGAGACTCCCCTCCTCGATTTCCGACGGGATGCATCTCACGATGGCCTCGCGGGTCAACAAGGGTTCGTCGCCATTGACCATCACATACAGATCGGCATCGATCTTGGTAGAAACCTCATACAGTCTTTCGGTCGCAGTGTCATGATCGCTGGAGGTCATCACGACCTCAGCACCGAACGACTCGCAACGCTCCTTGATTTCCTCGCTGTCCGTGGCCACATAGACAGCGCTGAATTCAGGCACTTCCTTGCAATGCTCATATACCCATTGCACCATGGGCTTGCCCAGGATTTCGGCCATCGGCTTGTTGAAGAAGCGGGTCGACTCGCGACGGGCAGGAATTACGCAGATTATTTTCATTTCCGTATTTACTTTTCTTTGTGTTTACTTATGAAGTGTTAGGTTTGACGCACTCAATATCCCAATTTATCCACAATCCCCGAAGTCGCGCCGCAATTTTCTTTTATATAATTGAGAGCTGTGGCGTTGATTTTCTCGCATTTGACCGGATTGCCGCGCAAATCTCCGTACCATTCTGACAAATCGGGGCCCGACGACACCATTTCACCGATACCGAGATTGATCATTTCAAGCGGAGTGTTCTTACGATGTATTTTCGGTCCGAACGATACGGGAAGTCCATATACGGCCGGTTCGATAACGCTGTGCAGCAAGGGAGTGAAACCGCCCCCGACATAAGCGTAGGCGCAGTATCTGTAGAGCTTGGACAAATCACCGACGTAATCGATAATCAGCACCTGCACTCCCTCAAGATCGGACAACTCGTCACATTCGGTATATAGAGCGCAGCGCCCCCGTACTGCCTTGCGGATCCTGTCGATCACATCTTTGCGTATGTCATGAGGTACAATTACGAACCGGTCATCGGGAAACTGATTGACCACATAAGCGAATAGCTGAAGGTCGTTGACATCGCTGATGCTTCCGCCCACAAGCACATGTCTGCTCATGCAGAACTGTGCGAGGATCGGATTCTCATAGGGCAATTCGGCAGTCTTGCGGGCATTGTCGAACAGCGGATCGCCCGACACCTCGACATTGGTCACACCGATATCACGCAGTCGTGCGGCCGACAACTTGTCGAGCACCAGGACTTTATTGTAGGACTTATATGTCTGTCGGAATATGCCTCCATACCATTTGGTCACGGCGCTCTGGCCATGGATCAGCGCGGAAGTCAGATATGCGGGGATACCGGCTTCCTTAAGGGTCCTGACATAATTGGGCCAGATTTCCGAGATAATGAATATAGCGGAATGGGGACGGACTCCGTTTATGAATTTTCTGGCATTTTTGCGGGTATCGAGGGGCAACAGGAAAATATGGTCGGCAATTCTGTTTTCCGACGATTCCTTGATCAAGACATCGTAAGCCGAGGGTGAGAAGAGAGTCAGCAGCGTATTGTAGCCTTTCTGCTTCAATGAACGCAATATGGGAGACGCGACTCTGTACTCACCGAGCGATGCGCAATGGATCCAGACGGTATCCTCAGGGAATGGGCCTGCGGCAAGGACGGCATCCATGGCATTGTCCTGCAATTCGACAAAACGCGAAAACTTGCTGTCGCTCCGCATCAGAGCGCGCCTGATTCCCGAGCGATTCATGAATTTGAACAGCGACCTGACAACGGATATGGTCAGACTATATATATACTGCACTGGCATCTGGCTGTCAATTGTATTTATCTGGGTTCGCTATTCTGTGGCCTTAGGTTATTTGTTTCGCTTTCGCTTAGTCCCACAAAATTAATGAATAAAGTTTAGTAAACCAAATAACGGCGTAATGAACCGCAAAAACAAGAGACTTGCTGTTCTGCAGCAAGTCTCTTGTCTTAATATTTAGTTGTATCGGACCGGAATTTATTTCTCGGGTTCGACGGGAATGGCGGTAGTTGAGGGATCGGCAGCGGCAGCTGCGACGGGAGCTTCATAATGATATTTGGCTTCCCAGCCGAGTGCGGAAGCGCCGAGGACTGCGGCGTCGCTCTCCTTGAGTTCGGAGATCATGATCTTGCACTTGCCTTTGAAGGCGTGGAAGATATTCTTGTTGAACGACTCCTTGACGGGATTCATGAGCAGGTCGCCGCTCTTGGCGAGACCGCCGAAGAGGATGATGGCCTGGGGGCTCGAGAAAGTGACAAAGTCAGCGAGAGCCTCACCGAGGATAGTGCCCGTGTAGTTGAATATCTCCTTTGCGAGCTTATCGCCGGCCATAGCGGCGTCATAAACGTCCTTGGACGTGATGGCGTCGATGTCGAGGTTGTTGAGCAGCGAGGGCTCCTGACGGATTTCGAGGAATTCGCGTGCTGTACGAGCCACACCGGTAGCGGAGCAATAGGCTTCGAGGCAACCGGTACGACCGCAGCCGCATACGCGGCCGTTATGGCGTTTCATGGTGACGTGACCCAGCTCGCCGGCAAAACCGTCATGACCGTAAACCAGCTGGCCGTTGATCACGATACCGGAACCGACACCTGTGCCGAGGGTGATCATGATGAAATCCTTCATACCGCGGGCTGCGCCGTAGGTCATCTCGCCCAGAGCGGCTGCATTGGCGTCGTTGGTGATCGCTACGGGGATTCCGTCGAATGCTTTGCTGACGGTCTCGGCCAAGGGAATTACATTGCCCCAGGGCAGGTTCGGCGGATTCTGGATTTCGCCGGTGTAATAGTTGGCATTGGGAGCACCGATGCCTATACCTTGAATCTGGCCTTCCAGCTCGTTAGCTTTGATCAAGCGTGACAAGCCTTCGTGCACATCTGCTATATAATCTTCGAAATTGCTGTGTTTCAGAGTCTTTACAGAATCACTGGCCACTACCTGGCCGCGGGCGTTAACGATACCGAACACAGTGTTGGTACCTCCTATGTCAATACCCACTACATAGGGTTTGCTCATAATATAAGATTTTTAATTAAGTTAAGTGTAGTTCAGTAGTTCGCCGGGTATCCGCAAGGATGCCCGGCGATATCATTTATTTCAAAAGATATTGCGAGGAAATCGACTGATTGTTGTGGATTCTGCGGATAGTGTCGGCAAACAGTTTGGCGACGGGCAGAATCGTGGCCTTGTCATTCTCCCTGATATAAGGGATCGAATCCGTGAAGATAATCTCCGAAATTCCGCAGTTCTTGACACGCTCTGTAGCGGGGTCGGACATGACGGCGTGGCTGCAAAGGGCACGTACGGAGGTGGCGCCGTAGTTTAGCAACAGGTCGGCCGCTTTGGTGATCGTACCGGCGGTGTCCACGATATCGTCAATGAGCACGACATTCTTGTCCTTGACATCGCCGATCACGGTCATTTTCTCAACAACGTTGGCTTTGGCGCGGGTTTTGTGGCACAGCACCAGAGGCACATCGAAATACTTGGCATAGGAGTTGGCACGCTTGGCACCGCCGACGTCGGGCGATGCGATCACCATATCCTTGAGGTGCAGACTCTCGATGTAGGGGATAAAGATTGAAGACGCATAGAGATGGTCGACAGGTACGTTGAAGAAACCCTGGATCTGGTCGGCGTGGAGGTCCATCGTAACAAGTCGGTTGATACCGGCGGTGCTCATCAGATCGGCAACCAGCTTGGCAGCGATGGAAACACGCGGCTTGTCCTTGCGGTCCTGACGTGCCCAGCCGAAGTAAGGCACAACGGCATTCACCGACGCCGCCGATGCGCGTTTGGCCGCATCGATCATCAACAGAAGTTCCATCAGGTTGTCGCTGTTGGGGAACGTGGACTGTACCAGGTACACCTCGGCCCCACGAATCGACTCCTCGAAGGATACTTCAAATTCACCGTCGGCAAATCGCTCGCGGTTCATCTTGCCTAATTCAATCCCGAGTTCCTTGCAGATGCTCTCACCCAGATATCTGGACGCCGTACCTGCAAACACCTTAATCGGCGGAAGAGTATTGCTCATTGTATCTTTATTGGATTTGATCCTTGTTATAGTCCCACAGAGTTAGACAATGCAAAATTACGGATTCTCGGTCACTAATGCAAATTATTTTGACTTCGAATCTTTCTTATTGACCTTGAGCGGCAATATCAGCGCATCGTGCGCGTTGATTTCGAGCGCGACCGATTCACCGCGGCGCATGTTCCATACGCGCTGCAGTCCCCACAGGACATCCTTGCAATTGTAAGTTCCCTCGGCGATATTGGCCATATCGTAACACAGGTCGGGCACATTGACATCGACACGTCCGGCGAAGTCGCCGAAATTCAGCAGGAACAGCACGGCATCAGTGTCGCTGTACCGTACAAAAGCGAACATACTGTGGGGATTGAATCCCGGATTCTTCAGATTGACATACATCAGGTCGAAAAAGTTGCCTTCGCGTACCGCCTTGCATTTGTTGCAGTATGTCAGAACATTCTTATAGAGCGACCGCAGCCACTTTTCGTGCGCCGTAAGGCGGGAAGTTGTGCAAAGTCCGTTGTTGTACCATCTGCGCATGGTATCGTAGCTCCAGTAATCGAAGATGGTCGACCTGTCATTGTCGCCGGCGAAACCCTCATTGTCCTTGGCGGATTCGCCGAGTTCCTGACCGTAGTAAATCATGAAGGGCCCTTTTGACATCATGGCGCTGCACACCAGATGAGGCACAACGCGCGACGGATCGCCGGCAAAGGCCTTGGAACCGAAACGCACTTCGTCATGATTCTCAAGGAAGTTCAGCATCCGGTCGCCGATGCCGTCGACGGTCTGCCAGCAGGATGTGAGCTGCGCCGCCGACAGATGCCTGCGCTCTATGCCCACAAGCGTGTCATAAAGATTCACCTTGTCGTACAGGTAATCGAATCCTCCCCACTGCAGGAATGCACGGTACTGCGCCACATCGTAGATTTCTCCTATGAAAATAATATCGGGAAAATCGGCCTTGACCTGAGGGATGGCCCAATGCCAGAAATCCAGAGGCACCATGAACACCATATCGCATCGGAAACCGTCAATACCCTTCGATGCCCAGAAACGCAGGATATGCAGCATCCGATTCCATGTGTCGGGGATAGGATCGTAATGACCCAGACCGTTCCAGGGGTCAAGGCCATAGTTCAGCTTTACGGTCTCGTACCAGTCGTTGCGCGTGCAGAAGGCCGTGAAGCAGTCATTGCCTGTGGCCTTGGCGGGAAACTCCACATACGGGGTGTCACCCTCGGCTCCGAGATCGAAATCGGGACAGAACTGCTGGTTGGTACAGTAATAATAGTTGTTGTTGGGCGTGAAAAACATGCCGGTGTTGTCGTTTGCTCCGAAATCCTCGATGCCTTCGGGAGCCACGTCGGAATGATAGACACGGGCCGTATGGTTGGGGACAAAATCGATCAGCACCTTAAGGCCGGCATCATGTGAACGATCCACCAATGCCTCGAATTCGGCCATACGGTTCTCGGTCACTTCGGCCAGGGCCGGCGCCACATCGTAATAGTCCTTGATGGCGTAAGGCGAACCGGCCTCCCCTTTCACAATATTGGGATTATCGGCCGGGATTCCGGGAAACTCAGTTTTGGTGGCCATTTCTATCACGCCGGTGTACCATACATGGGTCACACCGAGGGCTTTGATTGACTTCAGCAGTTTGCCGGAATAGTCATTGAATTTGCCACTACCATTTTTCTCGTAGGTTCCCCATGGCTCGCACTGAGCATTCATGTTGGTCATGATGCGCGGGAAGAGCTGGTAGATGATAGGTTTTTCGTTCATTTATAAGTTGATTTGTTGAGCAATCTCGGCGAGCAATTTGGAAGCCGCCTCGTAGCCGAGTTCAATATTCTGGTCCAGTTTTGATATATCGAATACTTTGGCCTGCGACAGTTCGCGTGGTTTCACCACGTAGTCGCATATGTTCATGTCCTGCAACACATTGGCTTTCATACCGAGTTGGAATGACCGTGCAGCGATGGATATGATGGAATCCTTGTAAGTATATTTTCTATTAAGAGGCGAGCAATTGAAGCCGAACAGCATGTCGCATTGCTCGCGAATGGCCCATGCCGGAAGATTGTGCAGGACACCACCGTCGACATAGTATTCGCCGTTGATCCGCACCGGCTTGAATATGATCGGAACGCTGCAGGAGGCGATGACGCGTGGCGCGATCTCTCCTTTGCTCCATCCGACCTGTGTACCGCGCGTCAGATTGGTGGCACACACCACGGTCGGAATCTGCAATTCCTCAAGATTGCTGACTGGAATCCAGGATTTCAGAAGTTTTGAGAACTTGTTGAGTTTGAAGATTCCATTCTTGGGGATTGCCCAGTCGGTAAAATTTCCAAAGCTGTTGGCTTCGATGAAACATTCGCGCATCTGCACGGGCGTCATACCTGAGGCATACATCACGGCGGCGACCGAACCTGCCGATACGCCGGAGACGATATCGGGTTTAAGGCCGAACTCCTCCATGGCCATCAGGACTCCGATATGCGAGAAGCCTTTGGCTCCCCCGCCGCCGAAGGCATATCCGATGGTACGTGGTTTTCTGCCCAGAGTGCGCAATATACTGTTTAGGTCTATCTTAAATTGCATTATTTTTTCTTCTCTTCCTTAATACTGTCACGCGTTGCCTTGGGCACGGGGATCCGGATCTTACGTTTGGGCCTGTGCTTCAGGAATGCGAAAGGATCATTGAAATCTTTCCGATAAATCAAGCCTATGCCTTGAGTGGTAAGGGCCGATTTAAGATAATAATATGCGTCGTTGAAATGATTGTAAGCCTTGAGGCGCAAAGAGCCGTTTCGCGATAAAAGATATTCGATATCGAAATCGCCGATAAATGTGGACTGCGAAATGCTGCGGTCGCGATAACCGAGATTGCCGTTAATGATAAGCCGGTTGTCGAACAGTTGCGACGACAGTGCCAGATCCACCTCCATATCCGAGAAATCGTTTCTGTCCGATTTAAAGGATGGATTGAGCGACACCTTGTCGGTGATCTGCGAAAGCATGTTCGAGATCTGGGACGAAATGGTGGAAGAAGCCACCGAAACAAGTTCGCCGTCGGAATTGCCGGCAAATTGAGGTGTATAAAAACGATTCAGAGCCAATAGATAGAGCACCTGTTGATTGAGCATTTCCTCCGACGACACGATGCTCCGCACCTTGCGCTCCACATCGGAGGTCATGGTGGGAAGCGCGATATCGAACGCAATATCGGGATGAGTCAGATTGCCGGTTACCTTGAGCAATGCGTCGACAGGAATGGAACTGCGGTTCAGCTCGCGATCGGTTGCAAAACTTTTATCCAGGTCGGTGAGGTTGGTGTTGACCCTATAGGCTGCCGTAAGGTCGAGAATTCCCTGCAGCGGGTCGCCGTTGAACGAAATGCTGCTCCCTTTGGCTATATTGAAATCCCGCAGTATGATGTCCTGGAAACTGAACCGGTAGCTTCCGTTGTCGATCTCATAACGTCCGAAAACATTGAGGTTGTCGACAAACGAATTGTAATTTATTCGCAATGCGCCGTTGCCCGTGGCTGATATCTTGTCACCGGCCGACGGATCCATTATCACATTCATCTTGATATTGGGAGAGACTCCTACTGACATATCAAGCTCGAAAACGCTTTTATTATTCTCACTTTCGGTTTTCTTCTTGGAATATTTTTCCTCCAGACTCTCATCGATCATAATAATGGATTCCTCCTTCTTCTTATCGGAGAATGTGAGGAAGGTGTATTCCGAAGCTGTCTCAGTTTCATCAAGCGAGAAAGTGAACGAGGATTCGGGAGCCGGATTTACGTTGAAACTCAGAAGCGTATACCCAGGGCGGCCGGAGATTCGACCGGAACCGTTGGCGAAGATACGTCCCCACCACACGGGATTCATTCTGCTGTCGGTGTCAAAGCACAACAGCCGGCTGACATCGGTGAAATTCATGTCGATACGGGCGTTGTGGAAGAAATCATGACGCACGTCGCCACGCACCATTGCAGTATTGCCGTAACGGTCATAGACTTTGAAACCGGGGATCGATATCCTGTCGATATAGAACAGCAGGGAGTCGCTGCCATGATAGGTGACATTGGTGTAGCCGACCTTGACAGCGGCAGAATCGGCAAAAGCCTTGCCGACAAGACCGATGTTCTTGAATGTTCCGAACAGGGTCAGCTGTCCCGTGGCCTTTCCCTGCACATCATCCAGGAAACCGGACACGAAGGGTTTGATCAGGGCTATATTGATCTTATTGGCATCGAAATTGAACCGCAGCGAATCGCCGCCGATGTACACCCGGCCGTCAGCGTTGGTGGTAAGATTCTCCTGATTCAGGATGGCGGCGCGTATTCCTATGGATTTAGAAGCATTGTCCCAGGATCCTTCCAGATCGGCATTGCCCAATACCGCGTTGTTGTAGCTGAAATCACGCACCTTGAGACCCTGGGTCCGGGCCACAGGATGCTTGCTGAACAATGATGTGGCGATCGCATTGCCCGTGGCATATCCGCCGAATGTCACATAATTGATATTGAGCGTGTTGAATATATAGGACAGGTCGATGTCGCGCAACTTTGCCTTCAGCGTGTCATTGGGACTGGCAGAGGCCCGGCCGTTGACATGCAGCAGTTGATCGCCATGGCATATCTCGAGATTGTTAACCGAGAGTACATTCTCGCTGAAGATTGCGTCGGCAGGCTTGACATCCCACTTTTCGCCGTTTATCACAATATCGGAATCATGAATGTCGAACAGCAGGGCCACCGGTTGTCCGGGATTGTTTCGTACATCCATGGCCACGTTTACGGAACCTCGGTCGGTGCCACCGTCAAAATTCCATCCGACATTAGCTTTTATCTTATCTTCCAGAACCTTGGACGTAAGGTAAGAACTGATGGAATTCTTTTTGCAGGGCAGCTTCGATTTGACTTCGATATCCAGGCCGCTTTCGGGAGTTGCCGTCGCCAGCAGCCTACTTCCTTTGATCAGTTTGTCCGATCCCTTCAGAAGGTAGGGAGCGTCGACTGCTACCTTAATCATATCCGGCCTGATCTTGCCCGTCAGCGTCACATTCTCAACCGGAGCCAGTCCTGCATTGAGAGCTTTGTAAAGAGGCTCGTCCGGTTTGGCGGTAAGGCGGAAATTGATCCATTGATCGGAAGCTGATTTCCTGTTCGGAGCCTTGACATAGGAGGGCAAAGCATAAGCGAGCACCTCCGACACAAGAGCCGGAGTATCCTTATAACTGAAAATGCCGTCGACATTTCCGGCCAGGAGATCGCTATCGATGTCGATGCTGCGGTACATGTCATCGCCGCGGACGGAGAGCCACAGGGTTTTCAGGAAAATGTCGTCGGCATCGGGACATAGCAGGCTGAGATCGTCAAGATAGACTTCGCCGGCAAGATTAGCCGGCGAATTACCGGTTACCGAAGCGATTAGAGACCTGACGCCAAGCATCCCGGCATATTTTCCATGCACGCCCAAGGCCGGCAGATTGACATGGTCGGCAACAGCCTGAAGTTTCCACGACGACGCGGCGCCGGCAAGAGCAGCTTCGGCATCTATACGACCCTTGGCCAATGCGCAATCTGCCTCCACAAGGCAATGAAGGGCACTCCCCTTTTTGCTCGCCGTCACACTGATATTCTGCAGTTCGCGGCCGTTGAGAATCAACGAGGGAACCTTGATATCGGCATCGCCGGCGATATCCTTGTTATGCACGCTCACCTTAGCATTCAGGCTCATGGCAATGTTATTGACCGGTTGATTGTCAAGCAGTTCTCCGAGTCTGAACGACTCGGTCGACAGCTTTAGATCGGACGCGACGCCGTTGCGCCAGTTCACCAGGCCGTCAATCGACAGTTTGCCTTGAGCCACTCCGGCATCCCCTTTCAGCCATGCCGTTTTGTCGCTCATGGAGAAACTGCCCTCTACATCCACAAAGGCCGATTTGCATTTCGATATCAGCAGCGGGACGTTATCCTTGACCGAAGGAACGAGCGAGAGAATCTGGTTTATCAGATTGGAGTCTGCGTCCAATTGCAGTTTGGTAATGGACCCGCTCACCTCGTCAAGGTCCGGCAATCCCGTAACATTGCCCTCCAGTTCCAGACCGGCGGCATCCGACGGGTTGATGACACTCAGTCGCCTGACGGTTATATTGTCCAGAGTTCCCTGCAGATCCGCGTCAATATTGAAGGAACCACCGACGGCTTCAAGACCGGGGAGGATGAATGACAATTCGTCTGGCGTCAGATTCTGCACCCTCAGATGAAGGTCATGTTCGGCCGAGGCCAGAGTGCCGGGTATGGACGCCAGGCCATTGATCTTGTACTGCAGATCATTGAGTTTCATATCCATCCGATCAAGTTTCAGGCTGAAATCCCTGATCGTCAGCTCATGTGGCGAAACCTTGGCCTTAAAGCTGAGAGCATCGATATAGAGGCCTGATTTTTCGCGCAGACTGAGGCGCCGCAGATTGATTTCATAATTGTCGTTGCTCAACCGCGGCATAGCCACGTCGGCGCGGATATCGGACAATGCGAGGTGGTTGAAATCAAGCCGGCGCCCGGATTCGGACGCCCATAGCCGGTCAAAACTGACCGCGGATTTCCGGATAACGACATTATACAGCTTCAGATCGAAACGTGTGGGCGGAGTCCCCTTTTTCTTAGGCTTGAGCGCATCGATAATAAACTGAATGTTGTAAGGCCCGTCTTTGCGGGCTTGAGAGATATGGGCATCCAGGCCGACCAGTTCGGCGTAAGTGATGACAATATTGCGTTTGATCAGCAGTTGCCAGAGGCTTATGCCTGCGCCTAACCTCTCTACGGTCAGGCATTTGTCACCCTCGGGCGACGTGAAGGTCACGTTCGACAGGCGTACTTCATTGAAAGGGTGGATATCGGCGTCTCCAATGCTGACAGGGGCGTGAAAGAAGGCTGTGAGTTGCTTTTCGGCCACATTCCTGATGCGGTCGGTGACCCAGGGAGTGCTGAGCGCGGTATATAGCAATATGAATAGAATGGCCACCGTAACAACGGTGGCGAAGAGCACGCTACGCACCACTTTATAGACATTTCTCACAGTGCCCATAATGCAAAATTAATAAGAATTTCCGTAACTTTCAATTCAGGGAGCCAAATCCGGGTCAGCCGAGGCGGCACTGAGAGGGAATTTAGCGTCTAAAAACGATTTTTCTTTTCTTTTTTAAGCAAAATCGTTAATTTTGTAACATGACAGAAGGAAAAGAGAGGACAGTGATCCTCGGCATCGAATCATCGTGCGACGACACATCGGCAGCCGTCATAAGCGACGGGGTACTGCTCAGCAATGTCATAGCGAGTCAGAAAGTACACGAGAGCTACGGAGGCGTAGTTCCGGAGCTTGCATCGCGTGCCCACCAGCAGAATATCGTGCCGGTGGTATCGGAAGCACTGCGTCAGGCCGGCGTATCCAAGCGCGACCTTTCGGCGATAGCATACACCCGTGGTCCCGGGCTTTTGGGGTCGCTGCATGTCGGCACATCGTTTGCCAAAGGGATGGCCATCGGCCTCGACATTCCGCTGATCGACGTCAATCACCTGCACGGCCATGTGCTGTCGCATTTCGTAAAGAAGGATCCGGCCGATCAGGTTCCGGAGTTTCCTTTCCTGTGTCTGCTGATATCGGGAGGCAATTCGCAGATAGTGCTTGTCCGCAGCGCCAGTGATATGGAGATTCTGGGGCAGACCATCGACGATGCAGCCGGCGAGGCCTTCGACAAATGCGCCAAGGTGATGGGACTTCCCTATCCCGGGGGGCCTCATATCGACAGGTATGCCGCTCAGGGAGATGCTAAGCGCTTCAAGTTTGCGAAGCCCAACATTCCCGGACTCGACTACTCGTTCAGCGGTCTGAAGACTTCCTTCCTGTACACGCTCCGCGACAATATGAAGGAGAATCCGGAGTTTGTCAAGGACAACATCGCCGATTTGTGCGCATCGTTGCAGGCAACGATAATCGACATTCTGCTGCGCAAGCTTGAAAAGGCCATCCGCAGTACGGGTGTGCGCCATGTGGCGATCGGAGGCGGCGTATCGGCCAACTCGGGCGTCCGCAACGCAGTAGAGGAACTGGCAAGGCGCATGAACGTCACGCCCTGGATACCACCGCGTGAATTCACCACCGACAACGCGGCAATGGTTGCCATTGCCGGCTATTTCAAATACCTTGACAAAGAATACAGCACACTCGACATGCCCCCGTATGCGCGCGTATCAATCTGAATCTTAATACCATAACACAATGAAATCCACACCCGACAATTCATCGCAGACTACTCCAGCCGAACATGAGGAGAATCGTATGGTTACGATTTTCGGTTATTCAGAGGAGGATCTCACCGACATTCTGGGACAATTCCGCAAGCAATTGCCGGAATTCGTCACGATGATGACCAAGACGGCGAATCTGGTGACCAAGATTCTGCTGACGGGCAAACACCATGCGGTGGAACTGCTGCGATTCAAGATGAATAAATTCCAGCAGCAATTGCAGAGTCTGTTCAATGAGGAAGTCGTGACCACTGAAGATCTCAGTATTTCACAAGTATTGGGCCGACTGCTGGTGGAACGAGAGTTGACAGTATCCTGTGCCGAGAGCTGCACCGGTGGAAATATCGCGCACAACATCACGATGAACGCCGGATCGTCGGCTTTTTTTCTCGGCAGTGTTGTGACCTACAGCAATGAAGTGAAAGCCAATGTGCTGCACGTATCGCGCAGCGACCTGAGCCGCTTTGGCGCCGTGAGCCAGCCCGTAGCCGAACAGATGGCGCGCGGCGTTGCCAATCTGATGCACACCAACTGCGCAATGGCCACAACTGGCATCGCAGGTCCGGAAGGCGGCACAAAGTTCAAGCCAGTCGGCACCGTGTGGATGGCCGTTCAATACAACGGACAGACCGTGTCGGAATTAATCAAATTCAAGGGTGACCGCAACACCGTGATCGAGAGCGCCACAAACCACGCCATGTTCATGCTCATAAAATTGCTGCGGAATTCCTACACCCCCCACGAGGAGATCAACGACGATTAATCGCCGGTCAATCTACGAAACACCCGGCATAGCGACGGCGATACGACATTATGAAATTCAATTCCAGGCTACTTCTGCCGCTAATAATTCCGCTGTTGATTGCTTGTGCAGACAGCGGACGGCGCGCGTCACAGGAAAGAGGCAAAAATATAGTGAGCCATGCGCAAAATCTGTCGATTGAAGACAACGACGGATATTCGCTTGTAGATATTCGTGATCCATGGGATACGACGCACATGCTGGCATCCTATATTCTGATAGACCGGACGCGGAAGCTGCCTGCATGCGTCGACACGACAGGACATACCGTGATACGGGTTCCTCTTGAGAGAAGCGTGATATTCAGCAATGTCTATGTGGCGCTTGTCCGGGAATTGGGAATGATTGACAATGTAACGGGCGTCTGCGACACGGAATACATCACCGATTCGATTGCCGCCGGTCTGGTCAGGAACGGCAGGATAGCCGACTGCGGCCAATCGATGTCGCCCAATGTGGAACGGATCATGACCTTACGGCCGGACGGCATAATCCTTTCGCCAATGGGACCGGCCGACAAGCACGGGAAACTTGGCGTGCTGGGCGTCCCTCTGATTGAGGCGGCCGATTATCTGGAGGAAACGCCGTTGGGACGTGCCGAATGGATGCGGTTCTACGGACGCCTGTACGGCCAGGGAGCGAAAGCCGACAGCCTGTTCGCCACGGTCCAAAGAGACTATGACAATATCCGGAAGCTGGCTTCCGGAGCCAGGAATAAACCGACCGTGCTGTTTGACGGCATCTACAGCAACGTATGGAATGTCCCGACTTCGCGGTCAGTGACAGGCAATTTCATCAAGGACGCCGGAGGGACCAATCCGTTCGAGTCATATGAGGATGTCGCCACAGCAACCCTCTCCCCCGAAAAGGTTATGTATCAGGCAGGCAACGCAGATGTGTGGATGGTCCGATATTTCCGGCCGTCGACAATGACGCTTGCCGAGTGGGGCAAAGAAAACGAGATTTATCCCCGGTTCAAGGCCTTCAGGAACGGGCAGGTCTACGGCAGCAATACGGCTGTGAGCGGAGTATTTGACGACGCGGCTTTCCATCCGCAATGGATTCTTGCCGACATCGCCGTCATATTGCACCCCGAACTTGCCGGCCGCATCCCGAGCAAACATTATTATATGCGGCTTGCGTCCGAATAAAGGGTCAATCGAAGATCATGAGAAAAACGCGTATCGTCATCCTTGCTGCGATTCTGATACTGCTGCTCGTCGGGGCGGCGATATGCAACATCTTTTTTGGGGCCGTCCATATCCCTGCAGCCGATATCTGGCATTCACTGACAGGAGCCGGAGACGATGTCGTGTCATTCATAATCCGCGAGAACCGTATCCCACAATGTATCACTGCCACTCTTGGAGGGGCCGCGCTGGCAGCGACGGGATTGCTGTTGCAGACGGCATTCCGCAATCCGTTGGCCGGCCCGTCGGTGTTGGGAATAAGCTCGGGTGCGAGCCTCGGCGTGGCCATTGTGATGTTGTGGATCAGCGGCCCGATTGTGATCGGGGGTTCGGAGATCGGCGGATACGCGGCAATCATAGGAGGCGCACTGGCGGGAAGTCTGCTTATCACGCTGCTGCTGACCATCCTGTCGATGCGCGTACGCAATGCATTGATGCTGCTTATTGTCGGCATGTTTACCGGTTACCTCACCTCATCGCTCGTAACCCTGCTGTCATCGCTTGCCGATGCGCGGAAAATACAGAATTACGTATTCTGGGGCATGGGCAGTTTCGGCGGGGTGCCGATGGGACAACTCCCCTGGTTTTCGGGGCTGGTAATAGTCGGATTGATATTGGCTATGCTTCTGGCCAAACCCCTCAACCTGCTGCTGCTCGGCGACAATTACGCGACCAATCTTGGAGTGCGCGTAAGCCGCGTCAAGACCCAACTGCTGCTCGTAAGCGGTGTACTGACGGCTGTAGTAACGGCCTATTGCGGGCCGGTGGCATTCATCGGGCTTGCGATGCCACACATCGCCAGGATGCTGACCCGTACGGACAATCATCTGATACTGCTACCCTTCTCCATGCTTGCCGGAGCCACTACGGCGCTGATCTGCAACCTGCTGAGCGTACTGCCCGGCAATACGGTGATACCCCTCAACGCCCTGACCCCGATCATCGGCGTGCCGGTAATCCTCTACGTAATCAAGAACCGGTCATAAGCCCGTACCGATTCAAGAGGCCATTAATTCTACACGATAACAAAAAATTTTCGTTTCCTTTGCCGCAGAAAGCGATTTTGTTAAATTTGCGACATCGACATTAACATCTGCATACCTTAAAAATCATCGCGCATGAATGAACTTATTCCTAATATGGGCAATTATAAGAATTTGCTTACCTATCAGAAGAGTGATGCAATATAGCAGATTACATACTTTTTCTGCGGTAAATTCCTAAAAAAGGGCGACCGCACTGTCGACCAAATGGTTCAAGCTGCGCGTAGCGGTAAACAGAATATCGTAGAGGGATGCGCGGCCGCCTCCACTTCTGCCAAGACCGAAATCAAGCTCATAAATGTCGCTAAGGCGAGTCTCAAAGAACTGCTTGAGGATTACGAGGATTTTCTGAAAACCAGGAATGCTCCGCAATGGCAGAAAGGGAGCGTGGAGTATGAAGCAATGCGGAATCTCGGCCGGACGCATAACGATCCGGAGTTTTTCATGAAGCTGGTAGAAACCCGGCCGCCGGAGACCATAGCCAACATGGCCATCATCCTCATAAATCAGGCTGACTATCTGCTTTTCAAGCAACTGGAAAGACTTTCGGCCGATTTCCTCAAGAATGGTGGCTTTTCAGAGCGCATGACCGCCCTCCGCCGTAAAAACCGCGGCTTTTGAACCTTCCAGCCTTCAGGCAATCTAAGGACTCTAAGGACCTTAAGGGCTTTAAGGACCTTAAGGACTTTAAAGATGCAGCGGAATATAGAGGGGGTCGGATTCAGAGCCAGCGTTTCAGCAGGCCGGCGTAGTGGTCGATGCGGCGGTCGCGGAAGAAGGGCCACCACTGACGGACGTTCTCACATCGCGACATGTCAATTTCCACAGTCGCCTCGCATGGTGCATTGTCGGGTGCCATGAACAGGATTTCACCCTGCGGTCCGGCTACAAAGCTCGAACCCCAGAAGTCGATGCCCGAAGTCTGTGAAGAAGGATCCTCTTCGAAGCCGCTGCGGTTTACGGACACGACCGGAAGGCCGTTGGCCACGGCATGGCCGCGCTGGACTGTGATCCATGCTTCGCGCTGACGCTTGCGCTCATCTTCAGTGTCGTCAGGATTCCATCCGATGGCCGTGGGATAAATCAGCATCTCAGCTCCCTTCATGGCCATGAGTCGGGCAGCCTCAGGATACCACTGGTCCCAGCAAACCAACACTCCAAGTTTGCCGACAGATGTTTCTATCGGCTCGAAACCGAGATCACCGGGAGTGAAATAGAACTTTTCGTAGAACCCGGGATCATCGGGGATATGCATTTTACGGTAACGTCCCGCCATACTTCCGTCCGTGTCAAATACGATGGCAGTATTGTGGTACAAACCCGGGGCGCGCCGTTCGAACATGCTCGTCACCAGCACTACCCCGTTGTCGCGGGCCGCCTGGGAATAAAATTCCGTAAAATCGCTCGGAATCTCCTCGGCCAATGCAAAGTTGTCCACATTTTCCGACTGACAGAAATAAAGAGAATCATGCAGTTCGGACAAGACTATCAACTGCGCGCCCTCGGCAGCGAGATTTTCAATTGCCGTAAGATTTCTGGCTCTGTTAGCATCGACATTCTCGCGGAATGTATGCTGCACTATTCCTACTTTTAAATTGGCCATAATGGAGATTGTTAATTGTCATTCAATTTTCGCCGCAGCACACCGGGATAAATCTGCATTGTGGAACAATGCAGCGAACCGCCCTGTCGGATCAGCGTCCGGCAATCCACGGGAATAATGCTGCGGTCATGATAGACAGACTGCACTGTCATTGCGGCAAGCCGATCCTTGCGGGGCTGTCCATACGAAGGGACATACACATTCCGTGGAGTCACCAGGAAATTGGCATATGTGGCCGCAAGTTGATTGCCCTCGTCGTCATAGATGGGATCGGGCAACGGGAGTTCCACAAGATGGTACGGGCGTCCTTCGGAGGTGCGGAATGTGGAGAGTTGCCTGAACATCGCTTTCCGCTCTTCATACCCGGCCTCGTACGGTTCGCCGGCGGCGGTATACAAAATAATGCCATAAGGAGCGAACCGGCACAAGGTGTCGATGTGCGAATCGGTATCATCGCCTGCGATATGCCCGTGATCAAGCCATAGCACACGGTTCACGCCGAGACGCTGTTTCAGCATCTCCTCGAGTTCTGGCCGCGAATATGTCGGATTTCGGTTGGGACTCAGCAGGCATTCCGAAGTAGTCAGCAGCGTGCCGTAGCCATCGGATTCTATCGAACCGCCCTCAAGGATTATATCGCGGCAATCCATGTAAAATCCGGGGGAAATTATTCCATTGGCACATAATTTTGCATTGACCTGATTGTCGAGGTTGGCGGGGAATTTCAGTCCCCAGGCATTAAAACCGAAATCGAGCGCCAGCGGAGTGCCCGTAGCGTTGTTGACCACCGACAACGGGCCGTAATCGCGTGTCCACGTGTCGTTGTAGTCGGTCTCGACTATTTCAAGCAGGTCCAGTCCGCAGCCATCGCACAGTTCCTTGTAGAACCAGTCGCGGATAAATTGCCATGTCTCGGACGCGTTTTGAGCCAGCAGGATCACTTTGTCGCCATGCCGCGTGAGTTCGGCGATGATTCTGGCGAACTGTCGGCGGGCGTCGTCGAGGCAGGCCCCCCAGTCGGTGTCCGCGTGCGGGAAGGCCATCAGCACAGCCTCCTGATCCTCCCATTCGGCCGGCATTATCAAGTTGAGATATTTCAGTTGTTCGCTATTCATTTTTCGAAAGCGTTCCAGCCCTGGGCGCGGATCTGCATCTCGGCGCCGTCGCGAGTGACAAGAGCTGCACCGAGTTCCGGTTTTGTGATATAACCGATCATGCGCACGCCCTGCATCTTTTCAATCTTTTCGTTGTCGGTCAGCGGCACGGTGAAGAGGAGTTCGTAGTCCTCGCCGCCGTTCATAGCGGCAGTGACGAGATTCATATTGAATTCCTCGGCCATGACAGCAGTCTGATAGTCGATGGGGATACGGTCCTCGTAAATGCGGCAACCGACGCCGGAAGCCTTGCAGATATGCAGGAGTTCGGACGAAAGTCCGTCGCTGACATCCATCATGCTGGTCGGCCTGATTCCCTCTTTGCGCAGTTGCTCCACAACGTCACGTCGGGCTTCGGGCTTGAGCTGACGTTCCAGAATATATTCCTTTCCGGCGAAATCAGGCTGGAAAGGTTCCTTCGAACCGGATTGGGCTGCGACCTGATTTTCGCGCTCCAGAAGCTGAAGACCCATGTAAGCTGCACCGAGGTCGCCGCTGACACAGATCAGATCGGTCGGCTTGGCCCCGTCCCGATAGACGATATCCTCCTTCTTAGCTTCGCCAAGACAAGTGATGCTGATCACCAGACCGGTCACTGAAGCCGACGTGTCGCCTCCGACAAGGTCAACGCCGTACATCTCGCAGGCAAGCCTGATTCCGGCGTAGAGTTCATCTATGTGTTCCACAGTGAACCGGCTGGAAATTCCGAGACTTACGGTGATCTGCTTCGGGGTGCCGTTCATGGCGTAGATGTCGCTGAAGTTTACGATCGCGGCCTTGTAACCGAGATGTTTCAGCGGCACGTAACGCAAGTCGAAATGAATGCCCTCGAGCAGAAGGTCGGTAGTGACAAGGGCCTCCTTGTCGCCGAACGACAGGACGGCGGCATCATCGCCCACACCTTTGTGCGTGGACTCGTTTTTCAGAGGAAAATCCTTGGTGAGCCGGTCGATCAGACCGAACTCACCAAGTTGTGAAATTTCTGTGCTATTCTGCATTGATCAAAGCCTTTCAAGCATTTTCTTAATAATGTGCGTCATGACAGGCTGCGCCTTGACGGCAGCCTTCTGCACTTCCTCGTGCGACGGCGGAATCAGGATATCCTTGCCACCGAGGTCGGTGATTACGGATACACCGAACACCTTCATGCCGGCATGATTGGCGACAATCACTTCGGGGACGGTCGACATACCGACGGCGTCACCTCCGATCACACGGAAATATTCATATTCCGCAGGAGTCTCGAACGTGGGGCCAGGGGTACCTACATACACGCCGTGCATCAGACGAATGTTGTCTTCGGCAGCGATGGCATCGGCCATGTCGATTAAGGCATGCGAGTAAGCCTCGGTCATCGAGGGGAAACGCGTGCCGAGTTCCTCGTAGTTCTTGCCGCGCAGAGGATTCTCCGGGAAGAGATTGATATGGTCCGTGATGATCATCACATCGCCGACCTTGAATTCCTTATTCATACCGCCGGAAGCGTTGCTGACAAACAGGGTTTCGACACCGACAGCCCTCATGACACGGACCGGGAAGGTCACTTCCTTCATGTCATAGCCCTCGTAGTAGTGGAAGCGGCCCTGCATGGCCATTATGTATTTGCCTCCCAGCTTACCGAATATCAGTTTCCCGCTGTGGCCTTCGACCGTCGACACGGGGAAATTCGGGATGTTATGATAGTCAAGCTCCTTGCTGACTTCGATATGGTTCACCAGGTCACCCAGGCCGGTTCCGAGGATAACCCCAATCTTAGGCATCTCGCCTACTTCAGCGCGGATAAATTCCGCAGTCTCGTTGATTTTTTCTAAATATGTCTTTTCCATCGCATTGATTTTTATCCTGTAATGTGACACAGGCTTTAGAGCTTGTTCCTTAAGTAATAACACCCGCGAAACACAGAGTGTTTATCGGATACCGTGCTTACTGACGTATACGTTTGCGAAGATCGACAATGAAACCGGGACGGTCGGCAGAATCGATCATCTTGACAGCAATCGGCAGATAGAAAGTGCGCTGCTTCATGGCTATCGGCACGTATGGGTTGTAGGCCAGACGCACGGCGTCTTTTTCAGTAGTGATAATTATTTTTCTTTCGCCCGAGAGCGATTCAAATTTCTTGCGGATATCCTCTACGTCCTTGCGCGTGAAGTCGTGATGATCGGGATAATGACAAACCACAACCTTAAACGGATAGTTGCGGAAATGCCTGACGAATCCGCGCGGGTTTGCAATGCCGGTAAGCAGCAGAACCGTGTCCTTGGACGTCAGATTGCCCAGATAGACATTGTAGGGGTTGTCGTCGGGATAAACCGGAAGTAGACCGCCGTATGACACCGTTGAGAAATGCAGGCTCTGGTAAGGCCGCGGGTTGAGGCTGACTGTGGCCTGATCCGGATTCAGGCCGGAGGATATCAGCCTATAATCCAGCGGAGACATATTCTCGGGGCACTTAGTCACCACAACCATATCGGCGCGCTCAACCTGATGCCAGTTCTCGCGCAGGCGTCCCAGCGGCAGCAAGTGGTCCTCGTAAATGGGTCGGTTGTAGTCCATCAGCAGAATCGACACCTTGGGACATACATACCGGTGCTGAAAAGCGTCGTCGAGGATAATCAGATCGATCTCGGGGAAGTTTTTCAGCAATTGAGTGATTCCCTTGCGACGATTTTCGCACACAGCCACCTTGATGCGCGTGCCGTACTTGTGATATATCTGCAGAGGCTCGTCGCCGATGCTGTCGGGCGTACTGTTGGAGTTGGCTACGAGGAAGCCGCGGGTCTTGCGCTTATAGCCACGGCTGAGCACAGCAATATTGTAATCAGACATCAACATGCCGACGATATATTCCACGTGCGGAGTTTTGCCCGTCCCTCCCACTGTGATGTTGCCAACACTCACAACGGGGACATCATACTCGGTCCGAGACAAGAAGTTGTTGTCGAACATCCAGTTTCTTATGCCGACCACCGCGCCATACAGGAGCGACAGCGGCTTAAGAAGCCATGTGAGTATCCTTTCCTTAGTCAGCATGCCTTGAGCTTTATCAGTTTAATGTCACGATAACGGGGATCATCCGGGCCTGCACCTTGTTGCGTACCAGGATTTTGCGCACATACTTCATGAGCACGGCATCGGGATCGGGCTCCTGGGCCTTGGCAACCTCCTGCTTAATCTCCTTGCCGGCGGGAAGCATCTCGAGCAGACCGGGCTCATATTTGGGATAAGCGGCGATTTCGTACTTGGAATAAATGTCGGCCTTTTTAGCTACCCATTCGATTGCAGTGCCCAGACCGGCGAGAGAATCCACCAGGCCGATTCTACGTGCCGACTGAGCGTCCCATACTCGGCCTTCGGCGATACGTTTCACAGCCTGAACAGACATTTTGCGGCCTTTGGCGACACGTCCCACAAACTGCTCGTAGCCACGGTCAACATATGCCTGAAGCACTCCGAGCTGACGCTCGTCCATAGGCTTGACACCGTTGGGGAAATTGGCTGCGGGCGTCGTTGACACCAGAACAGGATTCACGCCCAATTTTGATGCCAGTCCCGAGAAATTGGGGATGAGACCGAAGATACCGATTGAGCCGGTGATGGTCAGAGGATCGGCGAAGATCTTGTCGGCGCAACTGGATATCCAGTAACCGCCCGATGCGGCATAATCGCCCATTGACACGGCAAGCGGTTTGCCCTTGGACTGGAAATAGTCGAGAGCCTCCCCTATCTGCGCGCTGCCGAAAGCGGAGCCGCCGGGCGAGTTGACGCGGAGCACCATACCCTTAACTTTCTCGTCGTCGGCAAGTTGGGTGATTATGGGGACAAGTGTCTGGTAATCGATAGCCGAGGGATTGCCGTCCTCGATTTCGCCACAGGCATAAAGCACAGCGATACAATTCTTGGAGGAGTAAGCCTGACCCCAGGGCACCTGGGCAACAAGCGTCGAAGGACTTACAAAATTCACATCCTCAGGGTCCTGGCCTGTGACCCATGCAAAGCGCTGGGCCACCGCGCGTCCGTAGATCAAGGAATCGACAAGACCGCTGGAAACGGCTTGCGAGGCGGGGCCGAAACTTATATTCCTGACCGTAATCAACGAATCGATCTGAGCCGGAGTAATCCCTTTGCGCGACGATGCGATTCCCTTGCGGATGTACCGCCACATGTTTCCGAATAATGTGTCGAGCTGTGCCCTGGCCGGTTCGCTCATTTCCTGCATGATGTAAGGCTCTACGGCCGACTTGTAAGTTCCGACCTTAACGACCTGGAACTGAACGCCGACCTTATCAAACAGGTCCTTCATGTAGAGCGACATCGTACCGAGGCCCTTCATCGACAGTTCACCATCGGGGCACATATAGATGCGGTCGGCCGCCGATGCCACGAAATATGTTCCTGTCGACAGATTGTCGCCGTAGGCATATACGGGTTTTCCGCTTTTTTTGAAATCGACGACAGCCTCGCGGATTGCATTCAGTGTAGCCGGCGAGGCCGCCACGTTTCCGCAGTCAAGATACAGGGCAACTATATCCTTATTGTTGGCCGCTTCTTTCAGAGCGGCGACTATGACGTTGAGAGCCTGCGGTTTTTCCAAATCACCCTGCACGATCGCCATGGGATTGAGAGAGTTAACGCTCTCTGTCTCTATGATTTCACCGTTCAGACTAAGTTTCAGGATGCTTCGGGAGGTGACACGCTCGGAAGTGCCAGAACTGAGGGCAAGATTTCCGATCATACCCACCAGCAGCATGACAATCGATATGCCTGCGAGAACAATGGCGAGCCATGCTCCCACGAACGACGACAACGCGTTAAGGATGAAACGTTTAAGCATTATTTAGCGCTTAATTGGTTGATGATCTGTTTGATTTCTCCGGCAATTTTGTCGGCCTCCTCCATTGTCGCAGCCTCGCTGTAGATCCGGATGATCGGTTCGGTATTCGACTTGCGGAGATGTACCCAGCTGTCGGCGAAGTCTATCTTCACACCGTCGATATCCGTGATATTCTCATTGGCGAACTGCTCCTTCACCTTCTTCAGGATAGCGTCGACATCGATATCGGGAGTGAGCTCGATCTTGTTTTTAGCAATGGCATATTGCGGCAGAGCGGCCTTGATTTCGGATACTTTGCGTCCGCTTTCGGCCATCATGGTGAGGAACAGAGCCACACCGACAAGAGCGTCACGACCGTAATGCAGTTCGGGATAGATGATTCCACCGTTGCCTTCACCACCGATTATGGCGTTTACCTCTTTCATCTTAGTCACGACATTGACTTCGCCGACGGCAGCAGCAGAGTATTCGCAGCCATGGGCGCGGGTCACATCACGCAGACCTCGGGAACTGCTGAGATTCGACACCGTCGCACCGGTAGTAGCTCCCAGCACATAGTCGGCAATGGCGATCAGCGTGTTCTCCTCGATAAACATCTCGCCGTTTTCCATCACAATCGCCAGCCGGTCGACATCAGGATCGACAACAAAACCGACATCTGCGCCCGACTCGCGTACCACGCGTGCAATGTCCGTAAGGTTCTCGGGAATCGGTTCCGGAGTATGAGCGAATTTACCGTTGGCCTCGCAATTCAGTTCCACGATATCGTTCACGCCGAGGGCCCGCAGCAATGCCGGGATCACCCGGCCACCCACGGAATTGATGCAATCCACAGCTACCTTGAAACCGGCTTTCGCAATCGCATCACGGTTTACCAGCTTCAATCCGAGGACCATGTCGATGTGGTTTCGGTCCCATGTATCTACGTGATATTCATGACCCAATTCATGGACATCGGCGAAGGAATATTCTTCATTTTCAGCGATGCGGATCACTTCTTTGCCCTCCTTGTCATTGAGGAACTCGCCGTTGCTGTTCAGAAGTTTGAGGGCATTCCACTGGATGGGGTTATGACTGGCGGTTATAATTATGCCACCGCAAGCCTTCTCGCCCACTACGGCAAGCTCGGTGGTGGGAGTCGAAGCCATGCCGATGTTGATGACATCGAAGCCCATGGACATCAATGTTCCTACTACCAGATTGGAAACCATCTGACCTGAAAGACGTCCGTCGCGGCCCACAACAATGCTCTTGCGACCATCTTTGCAGCCTTTTCCTATAAATTCAGCATATGCTGCTGTGAATTTCACAATGTCGACGCCCGACAGGCCTTCACCGGCACGACCACCGATAGTACCCCGGATACCGGATATGGATTTGATCAACGACATATTCGTATGTTGTTATTATCAGTTTTATATACTTATATACTTATTATCTAAAGGCTGAACGGCTGCGACACTGCGTATTATTTGCGGTCCGCCATTCAGTCATACAGCAGATTGTCAATACTCAGCCGGGAAATATCTCACCTTGTAGACGTACGGGATGCAGGTCGACAGATCGTTTGTGAAACCCTCGATGGATTTGATCACGATCTCGACTTCGCTATAAAGGCCAATCCATTTCATAGGCAGCTGTATACCGGTTCCATACTGGGTGGAGCTGGGCAGATAGGTATTGCCGAAGATGAAACTTGTGCCGCCGGCGGAACCGAGATTCTCGGAATTGCCGACCCACTGAACTTCATCGCCGGCATACATGGCCTTGATGTCCTTGCGCACAAAAGAGAAATATACCCTTTCGCCTTCTTTGGGACGGTTGTCACGGTTGCCTTCGGTCACTACACGCATGTATACGTTGCCATCCATATCCATACGGTAAAAAGGAGCATTCTCACCGGTTATAAACACCGAGTCCTCGGGCGCATGCATCACTACATCGTTCTGGGCGAGGTACCAATTGACGGCGTGCTCTTCCTCCTTGAGCAGTTCGGAATATGATTTGCCCTTCTCACAGGATGTCATGGGAAGCATTCCTGCCAGGGACAATGCAACAATAAACGTTTTATATACGAATTTTTTCATTTTCATTTGATTTCGAGTTTTGCCAGGCCCTTGGGCAGGAATTGATCATATTCCTGCATATGGTCCAGCATGATTTGCCGGCAATTCTGAAGCGAACCGATGAACTCGCCGCCGGCAGCCATCTGATGGCCGCCGCCGTTGAAGAGGTCGGAGCAGATTTTATCTACCGGGAAATTCATTATGCTGCGTGTCGACACCTTGATGCAGTCGCTGTCTTCGCGCATAAATACCGAATATGCGATGCCCCGGATCCGGAGGGGTTCGTTGACAAGCCCTTCGGTATCCCCTTTCTCATAGCTGAACTTTCTGAGGTCGTCGGCCGAAAGAGTGATCAGCGCGCAGCGGTGCTCCGGGAATATCTCCATCCTGTTGGTTATGGCAAAACTGTTAAGTTTCAACGCATTCAGGCTTGTGGATTTAATAGCCTCACGGATTATGCGAGTCTTGTCGACATCCTTTTCCATAAGCCTCATCATCACCGCATAAGTCTCGGGATCGTCACAATTCACCGAGAAATTCTGCGTATCGGTGATCAGGCCTGTCAAGAGCGCCGTGGCGCTATCAAGGTTCATTCTGTCGTACAATCCGAGAGCAGCCATAAGCCTGAAACTCAGCTCGCAGGCCGAAGACATAGCGGGATACGAGAACATCAGACCGGCCATCTTATCGGGATCCTTATGGTGATCGATCAGGACCTTGGGTGCCGGACATTCCTGCACGGCCTGTTCAAGATTTCCCTGGCGCGAGGGCTTATTGAAATCACACATCAGAAGCAGATCTATTTCCGACAAGACACGGCGGACATAATCCTCATGCTGGGTATAAATGGCTATATCATGGAAACCGGGGAGGAACTCAAGTGAGCGGGGCGCGCGGTCGGGCAGAATCACCGTGACCTCCTTGCCCATGGACTTAAGCAGATGGTACCATCCCAAGCTGCTGCCGATGGCATCGCCGTCCGGCCGCATATGACATGTCACCGCTATCCTGTCGCAGGATTGCAACAATCTGTCAAGTTCCTTTATCTTATCTTTTGGAAATATATTTTTGATTCCCATGTGTGCGTTTTATTTCAATTTGCAAATTTAACGAAATTTACTGATATTCGCCAATAATTTATGAAAGGTTAAATGAAAAGATAAATAAGCAAAATGAAAAAATCACTCTTAACCCTGATGTGCTGCGCCATAGCCGCGGGAGGAATGGCCGAGACACCCCGCTGGCTCAGGAACGCAGCCATATCGCCCGACGGCACGACGATAGCCTTCACATACAAGGGCGATATCTTCACGGTTCCGGTTGCCGGAGGCAACGCCAACCGCATCACGGCCGGCAATTCCTACAACACGTCGCCCGTCTGGAGTCCGGACAGCAAGACGCTGGTATTCAGCTCCTCGCGCGAGGGCAGCATGGACCTCTACGCCGTCAGTGCCAGCGGTGGCACGCCGAAACGTATCACCACGAATTCAGCCGATGAAACGCCGGTGGCATTCCTGGATCAGGAGACCGTGATCTATCAGTCGGCCGTCAATCCGTCGCGCGAGTCGTCGAGGATGCCCACTCGCCTGAACCGCACTTATGCCGTAAACATCACCAAGCCCAGTCCGAGACCCCGGATGTTCCTTTCGCTCCCGATGATGTCGGCAAGCGTCGGCAAGGATGGCCGCATACTTTATCAGGACAAGAAGGGCCTGGAAGATGTCATGCGAAAGCATGAACGCAGTTCCGGAACATGCGACGTATGGCTCTACGACAACGGAAAGTATCAGAAACTGACTGATTTCAACGGCCACGACATGAGTCCCGTATGGAATCCGAAGGGCAACGGCTATTACTATCTGAGCGAACAGGACGGCACACTCAACGTATGGGCATCGGATACGGATGGAAAGAACAGACGACAGCTTACCGGCTTCAAGCAAAATCCGGTGCGGACGCTTTCGATAGCCGATAACGGAACGATGGCCTTCAGTCAGGACGGCGACCTCTATACGCTGCGCGACGGCGGGGAACCACAGAAACTGAAGGTCAACATCACGGCCGACATGTATGATTCCGACCGCGTGAAGAAATATGTGACGAGCGGCGCTTCGAACATGGCGGTATCGCCCGACGGCAAGGAACTGGCGATTGTGATTCGCGGAGACATATATGTAACCGACGCCAAATACAAGACTACCCGACGCATCACCAATACTCCGGCTCAGGAACGCTGTGTAAGTTTCTCGCCCGACGGACGCAGTCTGGTATATGATTCCGACCGCGACGGGATATGGCAGCTGTTTACGGCCGAGATCAAGAATCCGGCGGAGAAACATTTCGCCTATGCCACCGAAATTGAGGAAAAGCCTCTGTACAAGAGCGACAAACCGGCACAACAGCCCGCTTACAGCCCTGACGGCAAGAAAGTCGCATTCCTCGAAGACAGGGTTGAACTGAAGGTGATTGATGTGAAGACGAAAAAGGTCAACACCGCACTCGACGGCAAATACAATTATTCCTACAGCGACGGGGATGTTCCGTTCGAATGGAGTCCGGACAGCAACTGGCTGCTCATATCCTATATAGGAGATGGAGGCTGGAACAATACCGATGTGGCCATAGTCAAGGCCGATGGTTCGGAAACGGTTGACCTTACCGAGAGCGGTTATTCCGATTATGCCGCCAAATGGGCGTTGGATGGCAAAGCCGTCACCTACGGAACGGGAATGTTCGGTATGAAGAGCCATGGAAGCTGGGGCAACCAGGACGACATTATCCTGATGGCGCTTGAACAGGAAGCATGGGACAATTTCAATGTTTCGGAGGAAGAATTCAATCTGAAGGCGGAGTCCGAAAAGGAGAAAGACTCGGATAAGGATAAAACAGACAAGGATAAAGCCGGCAAAGGCAAATCGAAGTCCGGCAAGAAGCAATCGAAGGCCGACTCAAAGCCGGTAGTGTTCGACCTTGACGGTCGCCGGCACCGCATGAAACGGCTGACCGATACATCGGTATCCCTGAACGATTATTATCTGACACCCAAAGGCGACAAGCTGTATTATATAGCTGGCGCCGCCGAGGGAGGAAACAATCTGATAGAGCGCAATCTTCTGAAAGGCGACAACAAGGTGGTGATCAAAGATGTGCGCGGAAGCATCCTGTCGGACAAGAAGGGTGACAATCTGTTCGTGTTCAGCGGACGCGGTATCAAGAAACTCGATGTGGACAAAGGCACAGCCGAGCCCGTGGAATTCGAAGCCGCCTACGACAGGCATCCTTCGCTGGAACGGGAGTATATCTACGATCACGCTGTCCGTCAGGTCAAGGATAAATTCTACGATGTGAATCTCCATGGAGTCGACTGGGAATATTACGGCAAGCATTACCGTGAATTCCTGCCTTACATTTCCAATTCACAGGACTTCGCCATCCTGCTCAGCGAGCTTTTGGGCGAGCTCAACGCATCGCATACCGGCGGCCGATACTACGCCGACGGAGCTGAAATGAACACAGCCGAACTGGGTGCGTTCTTCGATGAAACCTACGACGGCGACGGTCTGAAAATCGCGGAGGTAGTCTCGGGGTCTCCCCTTGCAAGCCGCAAGGCCTCGGTCAAGCCCGGCGACATCATCACCGCCATCGACGGAGACAAGATCATTGCCGACACCGACTACTATCCCCTACTCGAAGGGAAAGCTGGCCGCAAGACGCTGCTGAATATCCTCCGTACTTCGGGCAAGACCGATACGCTTACCATAAAGCCGTTGAGCCGGAGTGCCATGAACGAGTTGCTTTACAACCGCTGGGTGGAAAATAACGAGCGCTTTGTGGATTCCATCTCAAATGGACGGATCGGTTACGTGCATGTCCGCGGAATGGATTCCCCGAGTTTCCGGACGGTTTATGACCGACTGTTGGGCAAATACCGCAATTGCGATGCTGTGGTGGTCGACACGCGATGGAACGGAGGCGGTTGGCTGCACAACGACCTGGCCGTGCTGCTCGGAGGCAGGGAATATGTCAGGTTCATGCCGCGAGGACGCTATATCGGCTCGGAACCCTTCTCGCAGTGGTACAAGCCGTCGGCAATGCTTGTGAACGAAGGAAATTACAGCGATGCGCACGGCAGCCCGTATACCTATAAGACATTGGGACTGGGCAAACTGGTCGGAGCTCCCGTGCCCGGGACGATGACTGCCGTATGGTGGGAGACTCAGATAGATCCCGATATCGTGTTCGGCATCCCGCAAGTCACGAATGCCGATCTGAACGGCCGACCCCTTGAGAACGTACAGCTCAACCCGGACATCGAAGTCTACAATGATCCTGCCGACGAACTGCAGGGACACGACATGCAGCTTGAAAAGGCCGTCCGGTCGCTGATGAAATAATCGGATTCAAACAGCACTACGACATAAAAAAGCAGCGTTCCGGGCGGAACGCTGCTTTTTTATGTCGTGTTGTTTTCAGATCAGATTTCCTTGCCGTGCTCGAGGAGCAGAGTCATCGAAGGACGGTCGCAGATCTCGGCGGGACCGAAGTACTGTATGGGACCGGGATACTGATAGAGAGTATTCAGGGCCAGAGTCTCGCGCATGGAAGCGTACTTCAGGTAGGGACGGCCGTTGAGGTTTACGAGAGCCTTCTGGATCACAGGCTTCATCTCGCCCTTGCGGCGCTCCATGTTCATCATCATGGTGATAGGAATACCGCCGGCGATCCACTTGTCGCTGGGCTCGGTGAGGTTACGTACGCTCGACATGTAACCGGTGACACCGGAATTGATCAGCATAGCAGCGTTGTAACCGAGCGAATAAGTGTAATCGGCGTCGAAGTTGGTAGGATCGGCGCAACGGCCTTCGTAACCGAAGAAGTGGTGCTGGGCAGCGAACTTGCCGCTGTACTCACCGGCTTCGGCCATCTCGTTAAGGCGCTTGGCCACCATCTCGCTGAGGAGGCTCTCGGTTTCGATCAGAGAAACCTGAACGTTGCCGTGGCTGTCGCGCTCGAGGCTGAGCTGAAGGGCGATACCCTTGGGCAGGCTTGCGTAGAGCTCGGCATTGGCCGGTGACAGCAGTCCCTGGATCTTCTCCAGCTTCTCGTCGGGAGTAAGCAGATCCAGTTCAGCCTGATTGGCTTCGATCACGTCATTGAGTTCGGCAATCAGATCCTTCATCGAGGGGATGAACTCGATCAGGCCTTCGGGAATCAGGACGGTACCGAAGTTCCAGCCCATCTTGGCGCGCTCGCTGATAACGTAGCAGATATAGTTGACGATGTTGTCAAGAGTCATTTTCTTGGCAAGAACTTCCTCGGAGATCAGGCAGATGTTGGGCTGAGTCTCGAGAGCGCATTCCAAAGCGATGTGCGATGCGGAACGGCCCATCAGCTTGATGAAGTGATAATACTTCTTGGCCGAGTTGCAGTCACGCTGGATGTTACCGATAACCTCGCTGTAGACCTTGCAGGCGGTATCGAAACCGAAGGAGGTCTCGATCCACTCGTTCTTCAGGTCGCCATCGATGGTCTTGGGAACACCGATCACCTGAATGTCTGCGCCGATGTTCTTGTAATACTCGGCAAGAACGGCAGCGTTGGTATTGGAGTCGTCGCCGCCGATGATTACGAGCGCCTTGATATTAAGTTCCTTCAGAATCTTAAGACCGCTGTCGAACTGATCGGGGTTTTCCAGCTTGGTACGGCCGGAACCGATAATGTCGAAACCGCCGGTGTTGCGGTAATCCTTGATAATTCCGGCAGTCAGTTCCATGTACTGGTGGTTGATGAAACCGGCGGGGCCCATCAGGAAGCCGTAGAGGCGGTTCTCCTTGTTGAGTTTCTTAAGGCCGTCGAAGATACCGCTGACCACATTGTGGCCGCCGGGGGCCTGACCACCCGAAAGGATGATGCCGACGTTGAACGGCTCTTCTACGCGGACAGGATTATCGTCATGCTCGAACTCTACTACAGGCAGTCCGTAGGTGTGAGGGAACAGAGCTTTGATTTCATCCTGGTTGGCTACTGACTCGGTGGGGGCTCCCATCTTCAGCTTTACAGATCCCTGCAGGGTCTTGGGAAGTTTCGGCTGATAATCGGCGCGAACCTTCTGAAGTGCACTCTTTTTCATGCGTTGGGTAGGATAATTTTATCGTTTGTTTTAATTGTGTGGCTTGTTTTCGTACTGTGCTCCGGCCATGCAAGCCGCCGGGCACAATTCGATTGCAAAGTTAGTCAAAAAGCGTGAAACTGACAACTATTGTCCCCTTGATATTCAGCAATTGCCGGCGCAGGCAGCGAAATGCGCCGAGAGGTGTAATTTTGCCATATAGATTAAATTTTATATTTTTGTGACTAAAACAAAAATATTATAATGAGTAATCGAGCCGACATAAACGAGACTTTAAGCCGTAATGTAAGGGAATTGTCGGAACTTTCCGATCTCGAATCGAGAATGATTCCATGCGGTGACGGGTCATTTCCGTCGGTCGACCGGCTTCGCCGCATAGTAGCGCTGGTCAAAGCGCTGGTTTTCCCGGACTTTTTCGACTGCCGGCGCAACATGGGCGAAATACGCTCCTATTATCTCGGTGTCAATATCGACGAGCTGAATACGCTGCTCACAACGGAGATAAGGCGCGCCCAGCGTTTCAATAAATCGGATTCCGACCGAATCACTGAAAACGCCGCCGCCCTCTCGCTGCAATTCATCGATACACTGCCGAAAATCAAGCGGTTGCTCTACACCGATGTCGAGGCGATGTATCTAAACGATCCGGCCGCCGACAATTACGCCGAGGTTATACTGAGCTACCCTATTGTCGATGCCATGGCGCATTACCGGTCGGCCCATGAGCTCCACAAACTCGGCATTCCTGTGATACCCCGTGTCATCACCGAGCTGGCACATTCCACAACCGGCATCGACATCAATCCGGGCGCCGAAATCGGCGAATATTTCGCCATCGACCACGGCACGGGAGTCGTGATTGGCGAAACATGCATTATCGGCAACCATGTCACCCTGTATCAAGGCGTGACTCTCGGTGCCAAGAACTTTGCGCTCGACAGCGAAGGCCATCCCGTCAATGTGCCGCGCCATCCCATTATTGAGGATTATGTGACCATATATTCCAATTCATCGATTCTGGGACGCATCACGGTAGGCCACAATTCGGTAATCGGCGGCAACGTCTGGCTCACGCATTCCGTTCCGCCCTACTCCAGAATCCTGCAGCACAAGGCTGAAACGTCCCAGCCCGCGGAATCCGGTCAGGATGTTTGATTCATGTGAGCTATTCTGTAATTGTTGTCTATAATTATATAATTTAAGCTATGTCAAACATTCACCCTAACCTGATATCGATGATCGGCCACACTCCGTTGATGGAGCTGCGGAACATCGAGAAAGAGCATGGACTTCAGGCCCGCGTGCTTGTCAAGATTGAAGGTTTCAATCCCGGGGGCAGCGCGAAGGACCGGGCGGCTTACTCCATGATAACAGATGCCGAGAAACGAGGCGTTCTGAAACCGGGAAGCACCATTATAGAACCCACCAGCGGCAACACCGGCATCGGGTTGGCATGGATCGGACGTCTCAAGGGTTACAGGGTGATTCTGACAATGCCGGAAACGATGTCGGAGGAACGACGCAAACTGCTTGAGGCCTACGGAGCGGAACTTATACTGACATCCGGAAAGGATGGCATGAACGGATCCATAGCCCGGGCTCGGGAACTTCAGGAGTCCATACCCGGAGCCGTGATTCTGGGACAGTTCGACAATCCGGCAAATCCTGAAATCCACTTCGAGACCACAGGCGAAGAAATATGGGCCGATACTGACGGCAACGTAGACATCTTCGTAGCCGGCGTCGGAACCGGCGGCACAGTCACGGGAACGGGCCGCGCATTGAAAAAGCATAATCCGTCGGTACGGATCGTCGCCGTGGAACCTTCGGCGTCTCCGGTGCTTGAAGGAGGCAAACCTGGACCTCACAAGATTCAGGGAATTGGAGCCGGATTCGTTCCGCGCAACTATGATCCGGCCATAGTCGATGAGGTTGCAGGCATCAGCAACGATGAAGCCTTCGAAGGAGCCCGGATGCTGGCCGCCAGCGAAGGGCTGCTGGTCGGAATCTCCTCGGGCGCCGCACTGTCGGCCGCATTAAAAGAAGCAAAAAAACCGGAGAACAAAGGAAAGACAATCGTCGCATTGCTTCCCGATACCGGTGAAAGATATTTGTCCACAACTCTATTTAACAAAGAATGAGAATTTTTAAGTTTCTTTCGTTAACCTTATTATCATTAGCAGTGACAGCCTGCAGTTCCAATGGAAACAAATCCGAGGCCGTTGCTGCGGACACCGACAGCGTGACTGTACAGGCAGCCCAAGCCGCTCCGGAAGCCCAAGCCGATTCAGCAGCCCAAGCTGCTCCGAAAGCGGAGGCCATTACAAACGAATCGCTTCCTACCCTGTTGGATTTCTCGGCCACATGGTGCGGACCATGCAAAGCCATCGCTCCCCGAGTTCATGAAATGGAGCAGGAATACAAAGGAAAGGTAAAATTCCGTTATATTGACGTAGACGCCGAGCCGGCTCTTGCCGATCAGTACGGTATCCGTGCCGTTCCGACCTTTATAATATTGTCGGCCGACGGCAAACCTGCAGGCAGAATAGAGGGCGCGGACGAGGTGCAGCTTAAGGCACTTCTTGATGCCGCGGCGTCGAAATGAACCCAAAAATACGACTAACTTAAATATCATGAAGATGAACAAATCAACCGCCGGAGCGATACTGGCCGTGGCAATCGGCATAGTTTCATCCCCGGGAGCTTACGCCCAATGGGCGCACACGCTGACCACGTCGGGCGACCGCATGCAGTCGCTGCAGTCGGCTTATGTCAAAGCCGACGACCGGGCCAGTCAGCAGAATGCCATCGTGCTTAGCGACACGCGCAACCAGAAGATCGACGGATTCGGTTACGCAATCACTTACGCCTCATGCAAGAACATCCTGAGCATGCCCAAGGAGGCTCAGGACAAGCTGCTGCGCAAGACCTTCTCGCCCAAAGACGGCTACGGCGTTTCGTACGTCCGCATCTCACTGGGCTGCAATGACTTCTCGAGCAAGGAATACTCGCTGTGCGACACGCAGGGCCCCGCCGACAACCCCCTGAAGAACTTCGCTCTCAGCACCGATGAAACCAAATATGTGATCCCCGTGCTGAAACGCATTCTGGAGATCAATCCCGGTCTGAAGGTTATCGCCGCACCCTGGACAAGCCCCCGCTGGATGAAAATCAAGGATCCCGGCCAGACGACAGTATACAACAGCTGGACAGGCGGTCGCCTCAATCCCAAATACTACAAGACCTATGGCGAGTACTTCGCCAAGTTTATCAACGCCATGAAGGATCAGGGCATCGATATCTATGCCATATCTCCCCAGAACGAGCCCCTGAACCCCGGCAACTCCGCATCGCTCTACATGCACTGGGAAGAGCAGGCCGATTTCGTGATCCAGGGTCTGGCTCCCGCTCTGAACGAAGCCGGTCTGAAAACCAAGATCTACCTGTTCGACCATAACTTCAATTACGACAACAAGGTCGAAGAGAGGAATTATCCCATCCTGTGCTTCAACAAGATGGACAACACGACCTTCAAGGGTTCGGATCTGGTTGTGGGCAGCTGCTGGCACAGCTACGGCGGCTCCGTGAAAGACATCTCCAATGTGGTGAACCGTAAAAGCAAGGAACTGCTGTTTACCGAGGCATCGATCGGCACATGGAACAACGGCCGCGACCTGATGGCCACACTGACCCGCGACATGAACGAGCTGGTGATCGACAACATGAACAACCGCATGGTCGGTTCGATTGTATGGAACTTCATGCTTGACCTGAACCGCGGTCCCAACCGTCCCGGCGGTTGCACCACCTGCGACGGTGCGATCAACATCGACCAGTCGCAGTACAAGTCCTACCTCTACAATTCGCATTATTACATCATGGCCCATGCGTCGGATGCCGTAAAACCGGGCGCCTACCATGTGAGCGCCACCGGAACCGTCCCCTCGGGGCTGAAGTACTCGGCGTTCGTAAATCCCGACAACACTCAGGCAATTCTGCTGACCAACACATCAAATAAGGCCATCGACGCCAAGGTTTATGCAGACGGACGCTCCTATACCTTCACCGTACCTCCCAAGGGCGTTGTAAGCGCGCAGATGGGTCTTAAGGAAGAGGGGCAGGTGCCGGGTCCGGTCACCGGTCCGAAGGTGACGATGACCGGCGATGCCACCGAAAGCGGTGAGGCTACCGAGCTTTCCCCGCTTGTGATCAACGGCGACGAGATGTACCTCTACGAATACTGGGGCAAGCTGAAGCCCGGATCTTTCGGGATCGATGTCGCACAGAACGGCGAGACCGTTTCGTACGGCGTAAAGAACGGCAAACTTGACAAACAGGGCGATGGCTACAAAGTCGCGAGCGAGCAGATAGCCGCCGTAAGAGTAGATTTAAGCACAAATGAGGTGACGGTTATTCCCGTCACCTCAATTTCGATAGTCGGCAGCGCCGTAAAAAGCGGTTGGAGCGAAACTTCCGGGACAGTCATTCCTTACGTCGGCAACGGCGTGTGGAAGGACAAGGTGGTGCTGAACGGCACACCTTCGGACAACGACCCTTCGCGAATCGTGTTCGTCATCAACAATACATGGAATGTATCCCCCATCAAGCACATTATGGGCACCAGCAATGGAGCCGCTCAGGAGGGCACATCAATCGTCGAGGATATCTATGTGGATACAGGCACATACGATGTGACGCTCGACATGCAGAACCACACATTCGAGTTCAAGAAAGGCTCGGCCGTCGAGAATATCGTTGCTGCTGACGGACTCGCAGTGGCTCCGGTAAAGGGCAGCATCAACCTGCGCAATGTCGGCACACAGCCTGTCAAGGCCAGCGTCGTATCGCTGCAGGGCATCACGATATGGGCAGGTGTAGTGGAGGATACGGTGACCGTAACGCTTCAGCCCGGCATCTATATCGTCAACGGCAAGAAATACGCCGTAAAATAAACGCGATTCACCCGCCGCACACGAGGGACTAACCGAAATAAATTATATATGGCAACAACAACTCAACAACTGCTGCGAGACAAAGCATGGGCACGATGGACGGCACTTGTCCTTCTGGCATCGGCTATGTTTTTCGGCTACATCTTCATGGATGTACTCTCACCGCTGCAAGAGTATCTGCAGTCGGAAAAAGGCTGGGGACCGATGGCTTACGGTCGCTTCGCCGGATCAGAAACATTTCTGAACGTATTCGTATTCTTCCTGATTTTCGCAGGCATCATCCTCGACAAGATGGGTGTACGCTTCACCGCCATCCTCTCGGGCTCGGTGATGCTGATCGGCGGTGCGATCAATTTCTACGCCCTGACCGATGCGTTTGCCAACAGTTCGCTTTCGCACGCCATGGAAGACTTTGTCAATCTTCCCGACACATGGTGGAACATCACTCCGTTCTTCAAGGGCATGCCGGCGTCAGCCAAATTATCGGCCATAGGATTCATGATATTCGGATGCGGTGTCGAAATGGCCGGCATCACGGTGTCGCGAGGAATCGTAAAATGGTTCGAAGGTAAGGAAATGGCACTGGCCATGGGTATCGAGATGGCTATTGCCCGTGTGGGTGTGGCCGTTGTGTTCCTGGGCAGTCCCGCCATCGCCGCTTTCCATAACAACGTCTCCGTATCGCGTCCCCTCGGAGTGGCTGTGCTGCTGCTCTGCATCGGTCTGATATGCTTCATATCCTACTCCTTCATGGACCGCAAGCTTGAGAAGGAAATGGGTACAAACGGCGAGGTGAAGGATGATCCGTTCAAGATCTCCGATCTGAAATATATTTTCTCGTCAAAGGTATTCTGGATTGTGGCACTGCTCTGCGTGCTCTACTACTCAGCAATCTTCCCCTTCCAGAAGTATGCCAACAACATGCTGCAATGCAATCTGGGCATTACGGCCGAACAGGCCGGCCAGGTGTTCTTCGTATTCCCTCTGGGAGCTGCGGCAATCACTCCGTTCCTTGGCAACTATCTTGACCGCAAGGGAAAAGGAGCCACGATGCTGATTTTCGGAGCGCTGCTGATGATTGTATGTCACCTTACGTTTGCCTTTATCCTTCCTGCCACGAAATCGGCTGTAATTGCATACGCGGCCATTATTCTGCTGGGCATCAGCTTCTCGCTGGTTCCCGCATCGCTTTGGCCTTCGGTGCCCAAACTGGTCGACAATAAATTGCTCGGCTCGGCATATGCCGTGATTTTCTGGATCCAGAACATAGGTCTATACGCATTCCCGATGATTATAGGTGCTGTTCTGTCCGCTACCAATAAGGGTGTTACCGATCCGCTACAGTACAACTATACCGTACCGATGGTGCTGTTCGCATGTCTGGGAGGTCTTGCATTGATTTTCGGAATCATGCTCAAAGCGCTCGATGCAAAGAACCATTACGGGCTGGAACTGCCCAACGTTCCGCAGACCGACAAGGAAGCCGCCGAAGGCGAGGTTGTCGGCGATCTCTGATGTATTAATCAACATACCGCATAACGCGACGGAGGGAGGCTGCGAGCCTCCCTCCGTTGTTTTTATCACCGCCTCTATTTGGCGGAACGATTATTGTCATAGAGTTTACGGACGCGGTCCAGATCGGCGGGGGTATCGATGCCAATGGTATCGCTGCCGGTGACCGCCGCACTGATTCTGTAGCCGTTCTCGAGCCAGCGCATCTGCTCCAGACGCTCGGCTATTTCCAGAGGACTTCTGGGTAATTTCACTACTTCGCGGAGCACATTGGCCCGGAAAGCGTAAATGCCTATATGGGTGTAATATTGGCATTTCGACGGCCAGCTCTCAGTGCTCTCACCGCGCAGCCACGGGATTACGCTGCGGCTGAAATTGATCACATTGCCCTGTGACGACAATTCCACTTTCACTCTGTGCGGATCCTGCAATTCCGAGTAACTTCGGCTGCTGTCGAAAGCATAGACCATTGTGGCGATGTCGGCCGACGGGGTCGTCTTCAGGACGCTTACCACAGCCCGGATCTGATCCGGACTCACCATAGGCTCATCGCCCTGAACGTTCACAATGATTCCGGCATCCGAGTGCAAAGTCTCCAGCGCTTCGGCAATGCGCTCCGTGCCGCATGTATGTCGGCAATCCGTCATTATAGCCCTGTAACCTGCGTCACGTACGCAGTTGAAGATGCGATCGTCGTCGGTGGCGACTGCCATCCTGTAGCCTGTCTGCGACACCTGTCGACATACATGCAATATTATCTCCTCACCGCATATTTTCGCAAGCGGTTTGCCCGGAAGCCTTGTTGAAGCATAGCGTGCCGGGATAATTACAAGCACATCGTCATCACAGTTCATCACAGGCAAAATTACTGAAATTTCACATCATTTCAAATTGAAACCAATATTAGGATTCAGAGATTTTGACAATACCGCTAAAAATGTTAAATTTGTGCGAATTTTTGCCAATCAGTCAGACTTTCAATTTAATCAGTTAATCTTAAATACCTTCAACACCGTACATGAAACGGAAATTTACCTTATTGGCATCGCTCATGGCGTGCCTCTGCGCCTGGGCGGACATTCCCCTCAAGCTTGTCAACAATTCAGAAGGTCAGTTTGCCGACAATGAAATTTATGTAGCCATCATTGGCAAAGTCGGCGAAGGCACAGATGTATACTATGACATCGCAGCCACGGCAAATCAGGGACAATGCGTGACCAAAAATCTCACCCCCGCAGTCAACACAATCCGTAAAGACGGTCATGACTGGCTCTTCGCCGACATCTTCACAAAGCTGTCGGATATCAAGGACAAGACCATCTACCTCGGCGACACCTTCGCATGCCGCATGCTGATTTCCTTCAAGTCGCCGATGTTCCTTCACGTCCATGACGCCGGAGGCTATGCGGGACACGATTTCGGAAATCCGACCGATCCCAACAACGGGCTGCGCTGGGAAAACATCGAATTCACATACCAGCCCAAAACGAGCGAAATCTGGATCAACACCACCCGTGTCGATGCTTTCCAGTATCCCATGGGCCTGGAGCTCTATGCCACAGGCGATGTGGACGGAAGCACACCCTACACGAAGCGCGGCGAGTTTGTGGATTATCAAACGGTGATCGACAAATGGAACTCACAGCTCGGCAACACAATCTACGGCAACTGTCTGGATACCAACATGACATGGGACAATCTGGGCGGAATCATCAAGCAGCCGTCAAAGGTCTCGGCGGTCAAGCAATCCAATATATTTGATGATTATATCAATAAAGTATGGGATTATTACCGCTATAACGATGCCAATATCCGTATGGGCGTACTGGGTAGATGGACAGGACGCGTCAGCGGCGATGTTTTCACTCTGACCTGTGTGGAAGGCTCATACTTTAATGTGGGGACTGTCGCCAAAATTTACACGAAGCCATCCACAAACGATGCCATCGAGGGAGCTGGCGCATTTGCATCGGGCAACGAACAGGACAAGGCAGTACAAGCCATGTTCTGTGCGGCGTTCAATCGCGCCATGATCCGTTGCACCACCGACGTGCAGGACTGGAATCCCGAAGGGCCGACGGCTCCCTTCTCGGGTGGTTCGGACTATCCTTGCAACGAATATGTGAAGTTCTTCCATCAGACCGACATCTCGACATCGGGCGGCCGCACGTATGCGTTTGCATACGACGACACATTCGAACAGAGCGCGACATGCTACTCCGTAAATCCGGAGAGAGTGACCGTTACGATTGGAGGCTTCAAAGGTATTGACACCGGTGACGATAATGAAGATCCGGAGATTCCCGCTTCGCCCCGTCCCGACAAGGAGGCTGCAAATGTCAAGAGCATCTTCTCCGACTCATACACGTCATATACGCCCGACGTATTCATAGCTTCATGGAATCAGAGCACTCAGACCTCCGTAAAGCTCTGCGGCGGCAACGACACGTGGGAAATGAAAAACTTTAATTTCCAGGGCTATCAGTTCAGCCACAGCGATGCCACCTACGACTTCAGCGACATGCAGTATGTCCACATGGACATATACCCGCTGGCTGACATGACCCTCAATTTCTACCCCATCTCGCTCAATCCCACGGTCGACACGAACAGCAAGGCAATAACCCTTAAAGCAAACAAATGGACTCAGGTGGACATTCCCCTGAGCGACTTTGCAAACGTTGACTTCACGAAGCTCGGCCAGATCAAATACGACGGCGGCTCGGGACAAACACTCTATATCGACAACCTCTATTTCTGGAAAGAGAAGCAGAACGATCAGGATGAGACAGCACCTTCGGATGTGCCGGATCCGGTGCACGACCAAGCAATTGTGAAGTCGATCTTCAGCCACAAGTACAACCCGGCAATCGCTACAAACGTCGGCTCATGGCAGCAAACGACTAATGCCGAAATAACCCCGATCAACGGCAAGAACGTCTACAAACTGACCAACTTCAACTACCTTGGTCTGGAGTTTGAGCAGAACAACGGCCGGCTGGACGTATCCGACTGCTCGCACATGCACGTGGACTACTGGACGCCCGACGGCACGGCGTTAAGCTTCACGCCGATCTCCCCTTCTCAGGAGAAACTCTGGAGTGCACCTACGGTCAACCAGAAACAATGGAACAGCTACGATGTAGAACTCGACAATTATGACAACGTTGACCTCAGAAATCTTTTCCAAGTGAAGTTTGACGGCGGTACCAACAACACCGGATATCTGGCCAATGTATACTTCTACACTAAGACTCCAACAGACATCGATAATGTCGGCGCAATCTCGCCGCTGCGGGTGGTTTATAGGCCCCTTGCCGATTCAGCCGTAGTTACGACCGACGGCGAGGCATCGCTGGTGGTATATGACCTGTCGGGCCGTGTGATGACTGTTATCGACATTAACGGCACAGTGACTCTGGATGTAAGCGGATGGGCTCGTGGCCTTTATATTGTACAGGCCACTATGGCTGACGGCAGCACCCCCTCCGCCCGGTTCCTGCGCTGATCAAACATAGCACAACATTTTCAGGGGACAGAACGAATCGGATTCGTCTGTCCCCTGTTTCATGAATTTGGTGGAGCATAGCGGACTCGAACCGCCCACCTCGACAATGCGAATGTCGCGCTCTAGCCAGATGAGCTAATGCCCCGTTCGTTAAAAAAACGACAGCGGCTTGATTTTGTTGTACGAAAACATCACCCCCGCACTCTATTTCCGGTTGGAAATATAGGTCTGATAGTATTGCATTATGAAGACGGTGACGGGCAGAGCTATGATCATGCCGATGATGCCTAAAAGCGAACCCCATACCGACAATAATAGTGGTTCATCCCGTTGGCCATGCTATTGAAAATTTCAATCGCCTGGGGTCTGTACCGCTGGGGAACGATCTGCTGGAATCCGCTCTTGATCTCCATGTAGTCAATCAGGATAAAGAGCACATATATGATGGTCAGCAGCCATGAAACGGCATGCAGGATGACCTGAGTCGACTCATACAACAACGACGATCCTTTCGACACAATGCTTTCGATGCGCATATTCTCGAGCATCTCGATGATATTGTTGGGATTGAAATGACGTCCAAGAAAGGACAGTATCGCGTCATATTCGCGTGGCTATTTAATCTTTCCGGTGGAAATATCGTGGATAATTTCATCGAAACGTCCCAGTTCGTTGATAATCGACGGGATGGTGAGCCACAGTATGCCGGCAAGCACGGCTGTCACCGCCAACAGGGTGAGCACGGACACGATCGTCCGATTGTGTATATGACACCAGCGCATGTTGAAATCCACCAGTGGCTGAAGTATGTACGCTATGAGGCAAGCAACGAAGAAGGGCAACAGGGCGTCGCGCAGATAATACATAAGCCAGATCACGCCGGCGGTGATAGCCAGCCCGATCAGCAACCACATCACGCGGTCAAGCGTCCAGTAATTTCGCTTTTTTCAGCCATAGAGCAATATGGAAGATTCTCTTTTATAAATAGAACGCACCGAGGGCGCTCCGGTTCGCTTAGTCATCGTTCCATATAAAAAAAACAAAGCTGCGCCGTAAAATTACGACACAGCCTCGAATGTCTTGTAGTCTGACGTATTGCGATCAGTCGCTGATGGCTATGAAATTGCCGTTGATGTCGAACACATAGGTGTCGGGACCCTGGATCGACAGATCAACTTCAACCAGTTTGCCGCGCTTGTCAAACTCAACGGACTCGACATTGCCAAGCATTCCGTCACGCTCCAGACGCTTATAGGCCGAGCCGTGAAGCACACTCTTCACTACCTGCGGCGACAGGCACTGATTGTCGGGAGCATCAATCTCAACAACCTTTCCCTTGTTGTCGAACTCGATATCGACACCATTGGAAAGTTCCACCTCATACTTATTCTTGGCAAAATACTGTTCGCATTTGGTGACTTTCTGGCCTTTGAAATGCTTCTCGATGAAATTCCGGGCCTCCTTGGGAAGTGCGGCATAATTCTGCGAACCGGCCATAGCGATGCCGGGACCACCGACATAGGGGCGAGCCTTCTGTTGAGCATTCATATCAGATGCCGAACCAACCAGCATCAGCAGCACCGCAGCTGCTGCTATCATTCCTTTTTTCATAACTGTCAAATTTATCCTTTCTATAGATAAACGCTCGAGACGCCCTTTTAGTTGCCTTCATCGCATGATTGACTGCAGAAAGGATTCAGGGTTATTTACAAAAAAAGAACCGGGGCGAAAGCCTCGGTTCTTTTTTGTTGCCTTGGAAAGACTCGAACTCTCACAAACGGAACCAGAATCCGGTGTGCTACCATTACACCACAAGGCAATTTTAAGTATCATCAGCAATCTCTTTCGCTTTTGACGATGCAAAGTTAATGCTATTTTTTTTAACCACCAAATTTTTTAGCAAAAAAAATCAAAAAAGTTCAAAGACTCGGTCGGTGAATTCGGTGGTGGAGAGATCGTAGGGAATCCAA
>JAQXIE010000023.1 GCA_029007645.1 Bacteroidales bacterium | reverse complement strand
GCTGACCGAACCGGGGCCGTTGAGCAATGCCTCACCGGTTGAGGAGAGAATCGTGTCGAGCTGACGTACATAGTCAGCCATATACATCGGGCGACGTTTCATCGCCTGAATTTCGGCAAAATCGAAATATCCGGAAACAATATTGTTGAGAATCTTCAGTTCATTCTCGCTTAGATAGTTCTTGGCGATCTGTGCATCCCTAAGAGTAGGGTGGTCTCCCTTGAATGATGTAAGGCCCATCATCGGGGCATCCGCATCAGCCCGCTTGAAAATCCGACGAGCGGATGTCTCGGATACGGTCAAGCAATTCACGCCAGTAAGCACCGCCACCGTTACCCTTCAACCGTTCGTCGTCCATCGTGAATCCCTTGATGATATACTCCTTAAGGCGTTCCGTAGCCCACCTGCGGAAGTGAGTGGCAATAACCGACCGGATCCGGTATCCCAATGAAATGATCATGTCGAGGTTATAATAAGTCACGTTATAGGATTTACCATCTGCCGCAGTTGTTCGGAATTTCCGAACAACTGATTCCTCCTCAAGTTCACCATCCTCAAATATATGCTTAATATGCTCACTTACATTGGCTTTACTTGTGTTGTAAAGCTCGCAAAGCTGCTGCTGTGAAAGCCAAACTGTCTCCCCGGTAAACTTCACGTCGATGCGAGTTTCGCCGTCCTCGCTTTGGTATATGATTATATCGTTGTTTTCTTCCATGATTAATCAGTTATCTTACTCAAGTTTCGCATGTTGGAATTAGGCTACTTAAGACGAGCAACATGGTCTCCGACCAATCTGTGTTACGCCGGATATACACCCCACGAAGGCTGTCAGGACGCTTCGCATCCTACAGCCATCGTGGGGTTAATGAGAAACAACCTCTCCGAGGTATCTACTTCATTGCCAGAAACATGTACTTCCACGAAGGCTTCATTGCCTCGGAGAGGCTGTTTCTCGATAACCCCACGATGGGCGGGACAGCGCCAGCTGGCTCCGGCCTTCGTGGGGACGGACAGAAGCTATACTATTTGGTCGGAGACCATGTTTCTGTACTGCATAATCTAATAATACCAACTTGCGAAACTAAAATCATCTTATCATCAAGCAAAATTAATCATAATTTATAAAGGACAGGCTTATTCTGTTTTACAACATATTTTGATTTCATTTCATCTATTGCACAAACAAAAGATAATTTTTAATATTGCGATTGCAGACCGCAATGCAGACCTTTAAGGATTGTTCGATTTAGCCAAGAAAACCACGGGGTAAAACAGCATAAAACAGCAATGGCCAAGAAAATTATTCTTTTCTCAGCCATTGGATATCAGATAGTTGTCTGAATTTTTTTTCGCTTAGTATTCGTCTTCGTTGAAGAAGAAGTCGTCCTTGCTGGGGTAGTCGGGCCAGATTTCCTCGATGGAATCGTATGTTTCGCCTTCGTCTTCTATCTCCTGAAGGTTCTCGATTACTTCAAGAGGCGCTCCGCTTCGCATGGCGAAGTCGATCAGTTCCTCTTTGGTTGCGGGCCACGGCGCATCTTCCAGTTTTGAGGCCAATTCCAGTGTCCAATACATATATGGTCGTTTTTTATTTTTGCATGTGGTCAGCCAAGATCCTCTTGTCTGACTGAAATTAATTGACAATTTGTTTTTTCAACGTCCCATGTCGCCGTTTATTGCCGATATCCGTATATTGTGTTGTCGCAAACGGCAAAATGGCAGGCAACGGTCTATTTGCGCCATGCTATATCGGCGATTCCCTTGATGAAATTGATATATCGTGCGGCGGCGAACAGATAGTCCGACAGCCGGTTGATGTACCGGATCACGGCAGGGTCGACGTATTCCGACCGGCTCAGCGCGATGATGTTTCTTTCGGCGCGGCGGCATACGGTGCGTGCGATATGCGCCTCGGCCGCCGTCGGGTCACCGCCGGGCAGAATGAAGCACTTCATTGGCGGAGTCTGCTCGTCGAGAGCGTCGATCCATAGTTCCAGTTGCTGCAGTCGGGCACCGTCTTCAAGCGACGGACATGCCGTCTGCTCGCCCGGAGCGGGCAGCGTAGCCAGATAGGAGCCGATGTTGAACAGCTCGTTCTGTATCTCATGGATCTGGCCGCGTATTTCATCATCGCACAGCGATGCGACTTTGCCGAGATGTGATGATAATTCGTCCAGGGTTCCGTAGCTTTCGAGACGGATGCTGTCTTTGGCAACGCGCTGGCCGCCGACGAGCGAAGTCTCGCCCTGGTCGCCGGTTCGGGTATATAGCGGGCTTTTCATATCTGGTATTTTATTTGCATAACGCATGCCGTCCCATATTGTTGCAGGCATTTCTTCAGGTATTGCTTTATCGGTGCAAAAATAGTAAATTTGCATACTCAAAAATATATCGATGAGCGACAAATACATAGTCAGTGCGCGCAAGTACAGGCCGGCGACCTTCCGCAGCGTAGTGGGGCAGAAGGAGCTGACAGCCACGTTGCGCAGTTCGATCACGTCGGGCAGATTGGCGCAGGCCTATCTGTTCTGCGGCCCGCGCGGAGTCGGCAAGACCTCGTGCGCACGTATCTTTGCCCGTGCAGTCAATTGCCTGCATCCTACGCCCGAAGGGGAGGCCTGCGGCGAGTGCGAGTCGTGCGTGGCCATATCCCAGGGAAATTCATATAACCTGATGGAGCTGGATGCCGCCTCCAACAACGGTGTCGACGATATCCGGCAGATAATCGACCAGGTGGCCGTGCCGCCGCAGACGGGACGTTATCGCGTGTTTGTGATCGATGAGGTGCACATGCTAACCTCCCAGGCCTTCAACGCATTCCTCAAGACGCTTGAGGAACCGCCGTCCTACGCCATCTTTATCCTGGCCACCACAGAAAAGCACAAGGTGATACCCACCATCCTGAGCCGTTGCCAGATATATGATTTCAAGCGTATCACGGTCGACGACATCGTGGAGCATCTGGAATATGTCGCCTCGCAGGAGGGCTTTACTGCCGACCGCAAGGCCCTCGGCGTGATAGCCCGCAAAGCCGACGGCGCCATGCGCGACGCTCTGTCGATATTCGACCAGATCGCATCGGCATGCGGAGGCAACCTGACCTACGAGGCGGTGACCGAAAATCTCAATGTCCTCGACTACGACTACTTCTTCCGCCTGGTGGATGACTTCCGCAAGGGGGATGTGGCCGATGCGCTGCTGCTATACAGCGAAGTGCGGTCGCGGGGCTTTGACTCGCTCTTCTTCATCGGGAGCCTGGCGCAACATGTGCGCGACCTGATGGTAGCCGCCGACAAGCGCACGGTCGGACTGCTGGAGACTCCGGCCGATGTGTCGGAGAAGCTGTGTGCGCAGGCCTCGCAACTGCCGTTGCCATGGTACTATTCGGCCATAGGATTGCTGAACGACTGCGACCTGCAGTACCGTACGGCGTCCAACAAGCAGCTTCTCGTCGAACTGACATTGATCCGGCTGTGTCAGTTGCTCAATCCCGCACCGGCCCCTTTTGACAAACCTCTGCAGAAACAGCCGCTGCGGCCGTTGGTCCCGGCGCAGCACAACGAAAAGGCCTCTGCAGAGGTAAACGGACCTATCGTAGCGGAGCCGCAGCCTGTGACGTCGGCCCAACCGTCGGCAGCCGTGCAACCGGCACGGCAGCAAGCACCGGCCGATGAGGCCTCGGGCCGCCAGCGGCGCGCCGTGCACCGCACCTTCAGTCTCTCGGACGAACCTGTGACTGTAACTTCGCATGAACGACAGCGCCAGCCGTTCGACGACGCCGCTTTCTTCGCGGCATGGCGGCGTTTTATCGATCAGAATCCCGACAAGCAGATCCTGGTAGGCGCAATGCGCAAGGCCTCGCCCGTCCGTACAGGCGAATTCGAGTACAGTGTGATGGTACAGCACCCGGCACAGATGCAGGCCTTCGAGCTCTCCATGGCCGGTCTGCTGGAATTCCTGCGCAAGGAACTGCATAACGATTTCCTGGCTGTCAGGGCCGAAGTTGACCGCTCGCAGGCCCCTGCGCACAAACATCTGCCCCCGCAGGAGTTCCTGAAGCAGATCATAGCCGATAACCCCGTGATGGGCAAGTTCCTTAAGGAAATCGAAGGCGAGATAGTCTGATTACTTTTTTACATAGGGACGGCACGTGCGGAAGGTGACGCGGTGCCAGGGAGTCAGGCCCAGTTTCTCGATACCGCGCCGGTGTTCTGCCGTAGGGTAACCCATATTTTGTTCCCATCCGTAACCGGGATATTCGGCCGCAAGCCGCAACATCAGTTCGTCGCGGTGAGTCTTGGCCAGGATCGAAGCGGCTGCAATCGACAGATATGTGGCGTCACCCTTGACGACGGTATGAGCCGGTATGTCGATATTCCTGACAGGATCCAGATAGGGCTTGAACTTGTTGCCGTCCACGATGATATGTTGCGGACGGAGTGACAGGCGGTCCAGAGCGCGGTGCATCCCCACAATGGAGGCGTTCAGGATATTGATGCGGTCAATCTCGGCGGCGTCAACCATTACAACGGCCCATGCCAGCGCCTCGCGTTCGATGACGGCGCGGAGCCGCTCGCGGGCAGACGCCGACAACTGCTTGGAATCGTTCAGCCCCGGATCGCTGAAATTCTCGGGCAGAATTACGGCCGCACAGCTCACCGGTCCGCACAGACAACCGCGCCCGGCCTCATCGCATCCGGCCTCTATCACACCGGGCATCATATTGCTCAACAATCCCATCAGTTCTATTTTTATTCGCAAAAATACAAAATTTTGACTAATTTTGTGCGCGTAATGACGTCGATAAGCCAAATACAGAAACAGCTTGAGCCCGAACTTCAGGCCATGAACCGTATCATCAACGGCAGTCTGCTGACAGACAACGAGATGATGAACCGCATCGTAACACACTACCTTGAAGTGAAGGGGAAGCAAATCCGGCCGTTGCTCGTGATACTGAGCGCCAAGATGTTCGGCACGGTCACCGAGGAAGTGCTGTGTGCCGGCGCAGCGCTCGAAATCCTGCACAACGCCTCGCTGATACACGACGACATTGTCGACGAGACCGGATTGCGCCGTGGCCGGGCCACAATCAACGCCACCATGGGCAATCATGTGGCCGTGCTGGTCGGCGATTATTTCGTATCCAACTCGCTTTCGGTCGGAATCCGTTCGCGCAATCTCTCCGTAATCACGGCGCTGTCGAATCTGGGACGTGAGCTGTCGCTGGGCGAGATCGATCAGATCACCAATGTCCGCGAGCGTCGTCTCGACACCGCGAGCTATTTCAATACCATACGCCAGAAGACGGCCTCGCTCTTCATGAGCTGCGTGCGCATGGGTCTCGAGACCGGAGGCGCCCCGCAGGAATATATAGAGCCGATGGTCCGTTACGCCGAACTGCTGGGCCTCTGTTTCCAGATCAAGGACGATATTTTCGATTACTATCCCAATCCTCAGATCGGCAAGCCTACGGGCAATGATTTGCGCGAGGGGAAGGTGTCACTGCCGCTGTTGTATGCGCTGGCCCAGGCACCGGAAGCAGAGAGCGCGTCGATGAAGGCGCTGCTGGAGCGCGGCTCCCTGACAACGGCCGAGATTGACACGCTCGTAGATTTCGCCAAAAGTCATGGAGGCATCGAAGCCGCTTACGACTGCATGCGCGACATGCAGAAAGAGGCTGACGCCGTCATCGCTCCGATGCCGGCGTCAGATTCCAAAGACGCGTTCCGCGCGATTTTCGATTATATCATAGCGCGCGACCGCTGATTTTCTGTCCGTTTCTTATTTGAAGAGGGGCGAGGGGTATTTGCCTTCCTCAACCAGCCGGGCGAACATCGCCACCGTGTCGGGGCGGTCGGCGGCATAGGTTACGCCGAACCAGCGGCAGGGTGTGCTCTCCACCTTGCAGGTGACTGTGCCGGCCTGAATCAGATTGTTCACTACAGTCGGAATGTAGAACTCCGACTTGAGCTCCTTGCCGTGTTCGGCCAGGAACTCCTTGAAGGCCTGCTCGGTATAGCCGAAATAGTCGGGAGTGAAACCCCACATGTTCATCGAAACGAGAGCGCCTTCGGGGAAGGCTGCCGTGGTGCCGTCGGGCAGCTGCTGCACCAGCTTGCCGTCAACGAACTGTATGCCGTGGCACTCGTTGACGCCGGTCAGGAATCCGTCGGCGTTCACCTGGCACAGACCGCGTGACACACCGCCGTTCTCGCTCAGCGTGTTTTCGATGTGGAATCCCACCATGCAGTAGCTGTTCTTCTTGTTGGCTGCGCCGCGCAGGAAGTCGGCCAGCACCTGAAACGACTCGGCACCGTAGTAGTCGTCGGCATTGATCACGGCAAACGGCTCGCGCACCACATCCTTACCCATCAGCACGGCATGGCCCGTACCCCAGGGCTTTACGCGGTCGGCCGCGGGCTCGAAGCCTTCGGGAAGCGCGTCCATGCTCTGGAACACTACCTCCACCGGAACATGGCCTTCGTAACGTGATATAATCTTATTGCGGAATTCCTGCTCGAAATCCTTGCGGATCACAAACACGATCTTGCCGAATCCGGCGCGCAACGCGTCGTAGACCGAATAGTCCATGATGGTCTCCCCGTTCGGGCCCAGACCGTCAAGCTGCTTCAGACCGCCGTAGCGGCTGCCCATGCCGGCCGCAAGAATGTAAAGGGTTGGTTTCATAGTCGGATTGAATGATATTGTATAATATTGTTGATGTTATTGTCGGTAGTCATTGCTGCGGCTTCTTGCGTATCTGGCCTATGGTCTGCAGGAAATAGTCGAACAAGACGATCTTGGCATTGCAGTTACGCTCGATGTCGCGGCGCGCGCGGTCGGTGTTCTCGAAGAGGGTCTCGACATTGCCCGCATGTATGAATGGCGCGAAGCGGCGCGAGAACGTCTCGTCGTCCTGGGTCATGCGGTTCAGCTGCGGCACCTGCAGATTGTATATGAAGTTTTCGCGGATCATTCCCGAGACGTAGGTCAGGAACCGCACAATCTTCTCGCGTCCGAACTGGGCGGTTTTCTCCGAAAGCTGTTTCAGGTCGCCGACTTTCATGGCATACGCATCGCGCATCATGGTCTGAAAAATACCTCTGAACTCGTCGTTTTCGCCCGAATGCGAGCCGAGTTCGGCGGCTTTGGAAAGGCTGCCGTCGGCCAGGGGAGCGAGCCTTTCGGCCGCCAGGGCGTCCAGACCCCAGCGCCGTTGCAGATAGCCCGAGATGTCCTGCGATGACAGCGGCGAGAGGCGTACGCGCTGCGTGCGCGAGAAGATGGTGGGCAGTACCTCCAGTTCATTGTTGCTGACCAGCAGGAAACAAATTCCCTGGCCCGGCTCCTCGATGATTTTCAGCAGCTTGTTGGCCGCCGACAGATGAAGCCGCTCCGGAAGCCATATCACCAGAAACTTCAGCTCCGAGGAATATGGCGGAAAGGAAGCCACCCGTATCAGTTCCTCGGCCTCCTCCACATGGATCTGCGGTTGCGAATTTCCGGCCTCGATCAGCTCGAGCCAGTGCTCGGGCTTCATGTCGGGAGCCTCGCGCAGCATTTGCAGCCAGATATCCTTGACGTCCTCGGAAACGAGAACGTTCCGGGCCTTGTTCTTGACGATGGGGTAGGAGAAATGCACGTCGGGATGGGCATTGGCGGCATGCAGGCGGCAGTTGCGGCATTCGCCGCAAGCCTCGCCGTTGCGCGGCGACAGACAATGCGCGTAGGCCATGAAAGCCCGCGCCATCATCATCTTCCCTATGCCCTGAGGCCCCGAGAGCAGCAACGCATGAGGAATGCGCCGTCCGTCGACGGCCCCGCGCAGCAGTTCGGCCGCCGCCGACTGTCCCGGTATGTCCGAGAATCTTATTGTTCCTTCTTGCATAGTGCAAAATTAATAAAAAAAGTAATTTTGATCCGTCATCCTTGCTACGAACTGCAACAAATTGATTAAATTTGAACTAATATTCAACATCCAGAATCCAGACATGCCACAATCTGATCGAACCGAAGGACTTTTTCTGCGCAGCGTCGCCGAGGCGTGCATGCGGCATTACGGCGACTTGTCCGACTTTTGCTTTGTGTTTCCCAACCGGCGCAGCGGAACCTTCTTTCTCAAGGAACTGGCCCAGCTTGCCGGCCGCAAAACGCAGATAGCCCCCGAAGTGCTCCCGATGGGCGATTTCATGTCGCGTATCGCCGGCATGGACGTAGCTCCGCGCATCACGCAGATCATGGAGCTGTATCAGGTCTACCGCGATGTCCGCAACCTCCGTCCCGATCTGAACACCGACGAGGAACTGATGGACTTCGACCGTTTCGTGCCCTTCGGCGAGATTGTGCTTTCCGACTTCAGCGAGATCGACATGTACGATGTCGACACCAAGGCTTTGTTCAGCAATATCAGTGACTACAACAGCATCGCAGCCAATTATCTGACCGATGAGCAGCGTCGGATTCTGGAGGAGATCTTCAATTTCCATGTGCCCGGCGATCCTGACCAGGGCATGTGGCGTAATCAGGAAAGCCCGGAGGCCGACGACATGCGCAGAAAATTTCTGGAACTGTGGCGTGTATTCCCGGAACTTTACGACGGCGTGCGGCGGCGCCTGTCGGCTATGGAATATCCGCAGGGGACGGCGGGAAGTGTCTATCGGCGGGCGCTCGACAAGGTGCGGGCGCAGGGTCTCGCAGCTCTTCCATGGAAACATGTAGTGACGGTCGGGCTCGACGGATTGTCGGTGACGGAACGTGAGCTGTTCAGATCGCTGGCCGATGAGCGGGACGACAGCGGCGCACCGGGCGCCGACTTCTTCTGGGACATGACCGGCCCCGTTTTCTCGGCATCGCCCGGCCTGGGCTGGATGGTGCGCGAGAACATGAAGGCCGATGCCTTCCCCATGCCTGTATGGGCCGAAGCAACGATGAAGCAGGCTGCGCGGTCGGCCATGCCCCCGCAGCTGGAGGAGATCGGTGTGCCCAGCAACGTCATGCAGGTCAAGGTGGCCGGCCAATGGGTCGAGGATATTATCGCCGCCGACGGCCCCGAGGCTCTGGAACAGGCTCGTGTGGCCGTGGTGCTTCCCGACGAGGACATGTTGTTGCCGCTTCTTCATTCACTGCCCTATGATTCCGAACAGAAGCAGGGCCTGAAATCGGTGAACCTTACCATGGGATGGTCCATGCGTTACACGGCCACGGCCGCGTTCATGCACCATCTGCAACGAGTCTATCGCCGCCGCATAGTCGAGAAGGACGGCACCGTTCAATACCTGGCCGCGGACCTCCGGTTGCTGTTGGGCCAGCCTATGGTGCAGATGCTTGCCGGGGTCGGACCCGTGCAGGAAATCAATACGATGCTCGACAAAACACATCGTCGTGTGGTGTCGGCCGAAACAATCGCCGGGATGTCGCCGGAGCTGGGTAAAATACTAAAAAGGCCTGCTGACCAGAATGTTGAGGAGGCCGCCGCGTGGCTCGACAAACTGCTCGGTGATATCGACAACCGTCTGGCCGAAGGCGCGAACCGCGACGACAGTCCCGAACTGCTTCCTGTCAATCCCTCGATCGAGCGGATGCAACTTATGACCTATCGCACGGCGCTGAACCAGATCCGGGATGCGGCCGTCCGATCGCAGGTCGAGATGCATGCCGACACGCTGTTCCATGTGCTGATCCGATCGGTCAGCGGCGAGAAGATCAGTTTCGAGGGCCGTCCGCTGCAGGGCCTGCAGGTGATGGGTATGCTCGAGACCCGTGCGTTGGATTTCGACCGGATCATCGTCCTGTCGATGAACGACACCGTCATGCCGCGCAAAGTCCGCAAGCGTAGCTTTATACTCGACAGCTTCCGGCGCGAGTTTCGCCTCCCGTCGTTCAGTTACGACGAGGACCGGTACGCATATTGGTTTTACCGGCTTCTGTCGCGTGCGCGGCAGGTGACGCTGGTCTACGATTCGCGTGTGGGCGAAGGCATGCGCAGCGGCGGAAAATCCCGCTTCCTGATGCAGCTCGAGAAACTGTATGCCCGCGACTCCATCGCCATGAAACGCAGGGTATTCCCCCTTACCGCCTCGCCCGAGGTCCGGGAGCCGGTGGCCAAGAGTCCCCGGATTATGGAGATGCTCCGCAAGTTCACCCTGCTCCCCGATGAGGGAGGTCTGAACCTGTCGGCCTCGGCCCTGAACGCCTATCTGCAGTGCGGCCTGAAATTCTATTACCTCCATGTGCTGCGCTATCGTGATGATCCGGAACCTTCGGATGTGATGGACAACATCACGCGCGGTCTGGTGTTCCACGATGTGATGCAGCACCTTTACTTCGAGAAGGACAGCCGGGTGTTCATTCCCGCAGGGAAAGTCCTGTCGGCCGAGGACCTGCAGCGGATGCGCGATGATGACGATTTGTTGCGCCGGCAGGTGCGTCGGGCGGTGAAGCGTAAATTTCTGGACGATGACGACATCGACGACTCGAAGCCGTTGCGGCAGTCGTTACAGGACAGCGCCGACTATATCGTGCGTCAGGTCCGCGCAGTGCTTGACCATGACAGCAAATCGGCTCCGCTGGTGTTGTACGGAGCCGAAATCAAGGAGAAATGCCGTTGGAAGGTGTCGGATACGCTGGAAGTCAATATGACGGCGTCGTTCGACCGTGTCGACGAATCCGGAGGCCTTCTGCGCGTGGTGGATTACAAGACGGGCGGAGTGCATCTCGCCTTCAGCAGCCTTGACGACCTATGGGCCGGGAAATATGAATCGTCCAATGTGCTCCAGCTGTTGCTTTATGCCAACCTGTTGGAAGACAGGGCGAAGCGCGAGGGAATCGACGTTGCTAAATATGGCCGGGGAATCGGTATGTCAATATTCAAGGTTCTCGACATGGAAAGCGGCAATGGCGTTTGTCAGCCCGTATGGAGTCCTGGAGGCTACGGGAAAAGGGAGACCATTGAGACGCATAAGGATGAGAAAGTCGAGGAATTCCGCAACGAGCTGAACAGCCGGGTGCTCGAGCCGCTGTTCGATCCCGAGGTGCCGTTCTTCCCGACCGATGACCCGGAGAGGTGCCGTCGGTGCGTACTGGCGCAGATCTGCGGCCGCTGATCAGTGGTTGAAGCGGTTCATGGCCATGTCGGGACCGGCAAGGCAGTAGGTTTTGACAGCGTCGGCGGCGCGTTTCAGCACGTCGAGCAGCTGGCGTTGTTCCTCCTCGGGGAAGCGGCCCAGTACGAAGTCGATCTGACCTCCCTTGGGGAAGTCGTTGCCAACTCCGAAGCGCAGCCGTGCGTAGGCCTGTGTGCCCAGTTGATCGGCGATGTTCTTCAGCCCGTTGTGGCCGGCGTCCGAACCGCTCTTGCGCAGACGGATTGTGCCGAAGGGCAGGGCCAGGTCGTCCACGACCACAAGCAGATTCTCCAGCGGAAGCTTCTCGTGATTCATCCAGTAACGGACAGCCACGCCCGACAGATTCATGAATGTCGACGGCTTGAGCACCATAAGCTCGCAGTTCTTGACACGCACCACGGCCATATCGCCGTAGCGTTTTGACTCGAACCGCACACCGGCCTCCTCGGCCAGCGTATCGGCCACCATGAATCCCGCGTTATGGCGTGTGCCGACATATTCCGGACCAATATTGCCCAGACATGCTATCAGAAATCGTTTCATATTCGGATCTCTCGGCTCGGTCTCTTTTTTGCCGAACCATCGTTTGAATATATTCATTTCGTAAAGAAAAAAACATCATGTCCTCAGGACATGATGTTTTTGTAAGTTGTTCTGAACTGATTATGCGTTCTCGGCTTTGGCCTGTGCGCCACGGGCAGCACGGGTGAGCTGAACGGCGCAGACAACGGCGTTCTTGGCGTTCATCAGCTCGAGGCCCTCGAAGTGGAGGTCGCCTACGGCCATGGATTTGCCCAGACCCAGATTGTCTACGTTTACAACCAGACGCTCGGGAATCTCGTTGTAGAGAGCTTTCACTTTCAGCTTGCGCATGCTCAGTGTGAGCTTACCACCGGCTTTCACACCCTCGGCGTGACCCTCGATCTTGACGGGAACTTCCATTACCACGGGCTTGTCGGGGTAAACCTGCAGGAAGTCGATGTGGAGCAGGGTGTCCTTTACGGGCTGGAACTGCAGATCCTTGACAACTGCCTTTATTTCCTCGCCGTTCACGTTGAGGTCAACCTCGAAGATGTCGGGAGTGTAGATGAGCTTGCGCACGTCCTCGGCGTTGACAACGATGTCGGTGGAGATCAGGGCGCGTTTGGCGTCGATGGCTACCAGTTTCTGACCCTCCTTGAGAGTGCCGTTGTAGGGAAGCTCAACGATCTGGCCTCCGTTGATCACTGCGGGAATCTTACCCTCGTTGCGGAGAGCCTTCACCGACTTCTTGCCCAGCTCCGTACGCGGCTGAGCGTTCAATGCGTACTTCTTCATTTTGTTTTGTTGGTTTGTGTTACTCAAAATAGGAATCGCTGGAGGTCGCGGCGCGGGGCCGTTCCATCCGATTCGAATTTCCCATCACACGGCACGCGGACACGTCCGCGCTTGATGCGACCGCAAAATTACAAAAAAATCCCGAATATCAGAAATTTATTTCATGCGTTTCAGCAGATTGTAGCTCGGGACCACGCCGAGTTCGCCGGCTTTGGAGAGGTCGTTGAACGCCAGGCGCCTGTTGCCGATGCGCAGATAGGTCAGGCCCCGGTTATAGAGTGCGGCTCCGAAAGCCGGTTCGAGCTCCAGGGCCGTGGTGTAGCACTGTATGGCCGACGTGAAGTCGCCGGCGGCATAATGCAGGTTGCCTTTGTTGATCCATACGAAGGCCAGATGCGGGTCGATCCGGAGCGCGGAGTCGTAATCCTGCAGGGCGATTGACGCGCCGCGGCTCTCCTTGGCGGCCTCGGCGTAGGCGCGTCCCACATATGCCGTGGCCAGGTCGCGGTTCTTCTCCAGCGCATGGCTGAAGGCGCTGATCGCCGCGTCGTAATCCTTGAGCATGGTGCGCGCTATGCCCAGGCTTATATAATCGGCCGCAGTGGCCGTTCCATCCGATGATTTCCGGTCCAGAGTTTCGGCCAATGTAAAGAGCCGTTCAGCCTCGGCTGTGCCCGGCGAGACAGCCGTGCCGAGGTATATCTTTGCCGCTCCCCATCCGCGGTCGTTGAAGTCGTCGAGCTCGCGGAAATATACGGGGTGACTGTCCAGAGTCCCGGCGCTCGGGCTGAAGGTCATGACATACGAGGCCTCGGGAGCGATGTCCAGATCGCGGTCCTGCACGCGTCCTTTGATCTTGTCGTCGTAACTCAAATCGGGCTGCCCCGTGGCGCTCACGGTGACAAGCCGGTTGAAGCGGTCCATCACTTCGTTTTCGTCCTCGTCGGCGTCGGGCTCGCTGTGGCGCTCGTTGTTCGACATGCCGCTCTGGATAGCGGGACGATCAAGCGGATTGGCCGTGGGATTGTGCACATACCGGCGCACCAGTTCGTCGCCCTGGTGGACCATGGCCATCGCCCGGCGCATATCGCCCATGTCGCGGTAGGCCTCGGCCATCGCATAGTAGCCGTTGTGGTAGCGCGGGTAGCGTTTCAGAATCTCGCTGAACTGTTTCACCGCCTCGCGCGGTTGTTTCAGCTGAAGGTTCACCAGACCCAGATTGAAGAGGGCATGGAAATTGTCGGGACTGAGCCGGAGCACATGATTCAGATCGGAGGCAGCGCGTTGCAGGTCCTTTACCTCATAGCGCAGCAGGGCGCGGTTGAACAGCGCGGCCTCGTTGGTCGGATTCAGCTCGATCGCATAATTGTAATCGGCCATCGCTCCGAAGAAGTCGTCGAGATTGTAACGCACATATGCGCGGTTCAGGTAGAGGTTGTCCTCGCGGGGCTGGAGTTTGATCACCCGGTCCATATCCTGGAGAGCCTCCTCCCATTTGCCCTGACGGCTCAGCAGGTCGGCCCGCAGCAGATAGGTGTTGGTGTTGAGCGCGTTGTTCGATATGGCCTGGTTCAGATCGGCCAGTGCGGCCACGGTGTCGCCGCGCAGTGCGTTGAGACGCGCCCGGGCGCCGAGTCCGTCCTCGAACCGCGGATACATCCGCAACAGGGTCGCCAGCGTGGAATCGGCCGTCGAATAGCGTTTCAGCTCCGTCTCGGCAACGCCTTTGTAGAACAGGATGTATTTGTCACGGGGATTGTAGCGCAAGCCACCCACATAGTCCACTACCGCCAGCGAATCGTGCCCAAGCATCTGCCGGGCGAAGCCCCGCAACCTGTATGTGTCCGTGCGGAAACGGTTCCGCTCCATCGACAATGTGGCGTCCTCCTCGGCTCCCTTGTAGTCCTCCAGCTGCAGTTTGGCCAACGCACGGTAAAAGTATGGCTCCGCCAGGTAGGGTTTGGCCTTGATGGCCTGATTGAAATACTGGATGGAGAGCATATAGTCATCCATGCTCAGCACATTGCGCCCGATGTTCAGGACCTGCTCGGCGTTGACCTGTGCCGACAACCGTGCCCCGCAGCACAGCAGTGCCATGGCAACGACGCATCGGAATATTATCTTGTGTAATGATTTAGGCATCGTTCCTTAAAAAATGTACACTCCGGGGCGGTGGATTTTCGAGGTAATGAATGCAAAAGTAAACAAAATCCCCCTCATTGCCAAATCTCCGTCCCTGCCGTGCGGAGCTCCACTACAGTGTATAAAGATGCCGGGACGGCGCTGAGGCACCGTCCCGGCTGCTTATGAGGTGCGGAAGAGATCAGAATCTGAACTGTATGCGGGCCTGGATGATGTTGACATGGTGGCGTCCGCCGAAGTCGGCCATCAGCGCCTGCGAGTCGCGAGCCGTGGCATATCTCCAGCCCAGTCGGGCCAGCAGATATTTATTTATATAATAATTTAAGCTGACATGCACGTCGTTGCTTATGCCGCCGTGCACGTCCTTATGGCTGCCGTTGGTGTAGTCGTAGCCGGCCACGAGCTCGAGCGTTCCGGGGCCCGGTGTGGCAAGTCCGGCCACCGACGATGCATATTTATAGCTGCGGTCGCCCAGCAGCAGACAGTGCAGCCACACATAGGCGCCCTGCGCCTCGTAGGCCGGAAGCCCCCGGTGCCGCCGCACGTTCATGTAGTAATATTGGCTCTGGAGCGCGAAGCGCCCGTAGCTCACCAGCAGTTCCGGCGTGACAAGCAACTGGTTGCCGGCATGCTGCAGGGTCGCGCCCAGCATCTTCACCTTAGCCACTCGCGTAGGATAGTTGGCGCTGAAGTTGAACGACCCTTTGCCGTCCTCGTTGCTCCGTTTGTAAAGGGGCGACTGATACCATGCCGATACACCTATCTGCGCCACGGCGCCCTCCCGGGCCACGGGACGCCATACGAACCGGCCCAATGCGCCGATCTGCGGGCGGATCACCTTCTCGGCAGACAGGTCGCCGATAGTGCCGAACGTGGCGCTCAGACCCATGAAATATCGCGGCAGGCTCATGTTGTACATCAGCCCCAGCTCGCGTGGCGTGGCGCCCATGTAGCTGTCGCTGACCGGATTCTCGAACGTGGGTTTCATCGATTTTGAGTAAGCTGCCTGCAGTCCGAACTGCTGCATGAAGTAGCCCAGACGCAGCAGGTGCCGATCGTTGAATTTATACTGCACGTACACGTCCTTCATTGCGAATTTGAAGTATCCGAAGCCCAGGTCGACGCGACCTGACCATTTGCCATAGCCGGCAGTGACGCCGACGGCGATGTCGGACAGTGTGACGCCGTCGGTGAAGCCCTGTCCGTCGGGGGCATAAACGGCTCCATCGGCCAGCAGCCGTGCCATGGGCTTTATGCTGAAACGGGATTGTTCAGCCTCGGCGGCGCCTTCAGCCTCGGCGGCTGTAACTGATGGTGCGGACATGCACAGTGCCGCAACTGACAATAGATAGAATAGTTTGTTCATATTTGATTTCGACCTTGAAGCGATTCTGATTTAGACCTTGAGATGGTTGAATAGAAAAACCGACCCGCTGTGTGGCGAATCGGTTTTTATGCTTGTCGGAACAATATTATTTGTTAACCTTGTCGACGATAGCCTTGAAAGCTGCGGGGTTGTTGACAGCGAGCTCAGCGAGGACCTTGCGGTTGATCTCGATGCCGGCTGCGTGGATGAGACCCATCAGCTTGCTGTAGGAAAGATTCTCCTGACGGGCGGCGGCGTTGATACGCTGAATCCACAGAGCGCGGAAGTTGCGCTTTTTCTGCTTGCGGTCGCGGTAGGCGTAGGTCAGACCCTTCTCCCAGGTGTTCTTGGCTACGGTCCACACGTTGCGGCGGCTGCCGTAGTAACCGCGGGTCAGTTTTAATATTCTCTTTCTCTTAGCTCTGGAGGCTACGTGGTTTAATGATCTTGGCATCTTTGTTCTTTTTAATTGAATTTTTTAGGGGGCAAGGGCGCTGCCGGCCCGGGCCCAATGATTTTTTAGCGAAGTGTAAGCAGGTCGCGTACCTGTTTGATGTTGGCACTGGCCACCAGTCCGGTTTTGTCGAGATTGCGCTTGCGCTTCTTCGACTTTTTGGTCAGGATGTGGCTGTGGTAAGCGTGCTTACGCTTGATCTTTCCCGTGCCGGTGAGCGCGAAGCGCTTCTTGGACGCGGCATTGGTCTTTACTTTAGGCATTTTTTTATGTTTTAGTTGTTTCTAACCTCGGCACCGGGTGCCTACGGTCTCTAATCTGTTAATCGTTGTTCTCAGCCTCTTCTGCGACTCCCTCGGCTCCCTCGGGGGCTTCGGCCTTGGGCGCGGTCTTGCGGTCGGCCTTATCCTTGGCCGGCTTGTCGGCCTTCTTCTGCGCCGGCTTCAGCGGCGAGATCATGATGGTCATGCGCTTGCCTTCAAGCACCGGCATCATCTCTACCTTGCCCAGATCCTCCAGGTCGTTGGCGAAACGCAGCAACAGCACCTCGCCCTGCTCCTTGAAGAGAATCGAGCGGCCGCGGAAGAATACGTAAGCCTTCACCTTCGATCCCTCGCGCAGGAAACCCTGGGCATGCTTCAGCTTGAAGTTGTAGTCGTGGTCGTCGGTCTGAGGACCGAAACGGATCTCCTTGACCACCACCTTCGTGGCTTTCGCTTTCTGCTCCTTCTGGCGCTTCTTCTGCTGATAGAGGAACTTCTGGTAGTCGAGCACCCGGCATACAGGGGGATCGGCTGTGGGAGAGATCTCAATCAGATCCAGTTCCATGGAGCGGGCAATCTTAAGAGCCTGGGCTATCGGATAGATGCCCTGCTCTACGTTGTCGCCCACAAGACGGACTTCACGGGCGCGGATGCGCTCGTTGGTCTGATACGGGTCGTTGCGACGGTCGTCGCGGCCGGGTCGCTGCCCGGGGCGCGGACGCGGTCCCATGGGACGCTGCGGTCCGCTGAATTGCGGTTTTTTATTCATTAATTCCTTTTATCGTGTATGTTTTCGCCTCCACCTCGGCATCCGCATGAGCCGGACGGATGGCTGGCGGTTGTCTTTCCGCTTATTTCATTGTTTAGTGAACGCTTCGACCTCGTCATTTATTATTTTTGCGAAGTCGGCTACCGGCATTGTCCCGAGATTTTCCATATCCGATCCGTTGCGCTTGCTTACCGATACGGTGCCGTCGTTCATCTCCTTCTCGCCCACTGTGAGCAGGAACGGAAGTTTCTTCATACGGTTGTCGCGGATCTTGCGGCCGATCTTTTCGTTACGGTCATCCACCGTGGCGCGGACACCCATCTCGTCGAGGTCGGCAGCTACCTTATGAGCGTAGTCATTGAATTTCTCGCTGATCGGCATCACCACGCACTGGTCGGGTATGAGCCACAGGGGCAGGTTGCCGGCGGTGTGCTCCAGCAGCACAGCTACGAAACGTTCCATCGAACCGAAGGGCGCGCGGTGGATCATCACCGGACGGTGCTTCTGGTTGTCGGCGCCGGTATATTCCAGTCCGAAGCGTTCGGGCAGATTGTAGTCAACCTGGATCGTGCCCAGCTGCCACTTGCGGCCGATAGCATCGCGGACCATGAAGTCAAGCTTCGGTCCGTAGAAGGCCGCCTCACCCTCAACCTGGGTGGCTTTCAGACCCTTCTCGGCGCATGCGTCGATGATGGCCTGCTCGGCAAGATGCCAGTTCTCGTCCGATCCGATGTACTTCGTTTTGTTCTTCGGGTCGCGCAGCGATATCTGGGCCTCGTAGTTCTTGAAGTCGAGCGCACGGAAGATGTAGAGGATGATGTCCATCACCTTCAGGAACTCGTCCTTGATCTGCTCGGGTGCGCAGAACAGGTGCGCGTCATCCTGCGTAAATCCGCGTACTCGCGTCAGTCCGTGGAGCTCTCCGCTCTGCTCGTAGCGATATACGGTGCCAAACTCGGCGTAACGCAACGGCAGATCGCGGTACGACCGCGGCGCGGTCTTGTAGATCTCGCAGTGGTGGGGGCAGTTCATCGGCTTGAGCATATACTCCTCGCCCTCCTGCGGAGTATGTATGGGCTGGAACGAATCCTTGCCATATTTTGCCCAGTGTCCCGAAGTGACGTACAGGGCCTTGTTGCCGATATGCGGGGTGATTACCTGCAGGTAACCGTATTTCTTCTGAATTTTACGGAGGAACTGCTCCAGGCGGTCGCGCAGTGCGGCGCCTTTCGGAAGCCACAGCGGCAAACCCTGGCCTACTGTCGACGAGAAGGCGAACAGCTCCATGTCGCGGCCCAGTACGCGGTGGTCGCGTTTCTTGGCCTCTTCCAGCAGCGCCAGATACTCGTCGAGCATTTTCTTCTTGGGGAATGTCACACCGTAGACGCGCACCAGCTGGTTGCGCTTCTCGTCACCGCGCCAATAGGCGCCGGCAAGCGACATCACCTTCGCAGCCTTGATCGCTCCCGTGTTCGGAATATGCGGTCCGCGGCACAGGTCGGTGAATGATCCCTGGGTGTAGGTCGTGATGTGTCCGTCCTCAAGCTCCGAGATCAGCTCGCACTTGTACTCCTCGCCGCGCTCGCCGAACATCTTCAGCGCGTCGGCCTTGGATATATCCTTGCGGACGATATTCTCCTTGCGCTGGGCCAGCTCAAGCATCTTCTTCTCGATCTTGCCGAAGTCCTCGGCTGTGATCTTGTGCTCGCCCGGATCGATATCATAATAGAAACCGTTCTCCAGGGCGGGGCCGATACCGAATTTCACTCCGGGATACAGCTCTTGCAAAGCCTCGGCCAGCAGGTGAGCCGACGAATGCCAGAAGGCGTGCTTGCCTTCCGGATCCTCCCATTTGAAAAGCTCTATCTTGGCATCTTCGTCAATGGGACGGGTCAGATCCCATTCCGCGCCATTTACCTTGGCGGCAAGCACATCGGCCGCAAAGCGCGGACTGATGCTCTCGGCTACCTGAAGGGGAGTCGTACCCTCTGCGTATTCCCGGACACTGCCGTCAGGAAAGGTTATCTTTATCATGAAAAGTCGTCTTTATTGTCTGTGCGTTAAACGGCTGCAAATTTACAAAATTTCCTGTAAATTCGCAAATCTGCATTCATTATAAGGAATTTGTAATTCCCGATCGGCCTGCTACTCGTCGTCGTCCTCCCAGTCGAGGAAGTAAGTGTCGGCGTATTGGGTGTCGTCGCGGAATTCGCTCAGTTTGCGACCCTCGCGTTTGGTGGGACGTCCCAGGCCTTTGCGGCGGTCCACAAAACCCGATATGCGTGTCATCTCCAGCAATTCGTACTGCGACGGCGGCGTCAGGTTCTCCAGGTAATCGGGTACAAGCTTGGCCCCCAGCCGGTTCTGCGTCAGTTTCAGCACTCGGAAGGTATAGGTGATCGGCGGTTTGCGCACGTCGATTATGTCACCCTCCTTGATGGTGCGCGAGGGCTTCGCTGTCGCGCCGCCAATCGTGACGCGTCCCTTCTTGCAAGCGTCTGTGGCAACAGTGCGTGTCTTGAAGACACGCATCGCCCACAGCCATTTGTCCACTCTTTCCTCTGCCATAAACGTATGGATACTATTTGTCGGTAGTGCGTCGCAGGCTCAGCACCTGCTTGCCCTGGCTGTCGAACAGCAGCACCTCGTCGCGGCTTACCGGTCGCGCGGTGCTCGCTTCCTCAAGCGCCACAATCAGGGCTGTCTCGTAGTTCATGTCCGGACAGGCCATCCTCGTCATCCCGATCGCGTTGAACGATATCGAGTTGGCTTCCTCCATATCGATTTCCATAGTGCCGTTCAGGATATTGCAGCCCGTATTGCCGTGCAGCTTGCCCTCGTCGACATCGATCACCAGTTTCATATCCGGCACATCCAATTTGTTGTCGTCGATCGATGTAACAAGCCACGTGCCGTTCAGAAAGTCGAAGTTCTGATGCATCAGCGTCATTACCTGCTTGCCGTCGGCGTTGTAGAAGTAGAGGTAATAGTCCGAGTCCTGTATCTTCCAGTCGTAACGGCGTGTGGCCTCCAGCGCCTGATTGATCTGATAGTCGGTGATACCCTCCTTGTTGCAGGCCATCATCGTCGATAGCATCTGCCCGAAGCGCAGTGTGGAGTCGGCGGGATTGTACGCGTAATCGCCGTTTAAGGTGTTGCATCCGTTGTTGCCGTATACCCGCTTCTCGCCGGGGACAAATTTCAGGAAGGGGGCACGCTCGCCGACGGCCTTCTGTCCGTCCACCTCAAGTATGCTCCAGTCACCCTTTACGATGCCCTTTTTCAGTTCCTCGGAAGTGTAAGTCTCCCGGACGGTCTTGTTGCTGATCACTTCGCGGTCGTGGGGAAGCATAGGTTCGGATTTATCATTAGCCGTATTAGCGTTGCCTGATTTGAACAGGCTGCAGCCGGAAAGACTCAGAGTCAGCACTCCGGCGATCAATGTCAAAATAGTTTTTGTCATAGTTGTAATAGATTATTCACCCCAGTGGCGGCGTATCGGGTACTTCGTAGGACGCAGCAGAAGCCGCAGCGAGGTGGAGTAAAATATATAGTTCCAGGCCCAGTTGGTCAGCACGCTCAGCTTGTTGCGCATGCCCAGCAGCGACATCAGGTGGATGAACATCCATACCAGCCAGGCGAAGAACCCGTTGAAACTTATTTTTTTGAGGTCGGCAACGGCCTTGTTCTTGCCGATAGTGGCCATCGACCCTTTGTCATGGTAGCGGAATGGTGAAATGAACTCGCCATGGTTCAGGTTGCGAGCCAGGTTGCGGGCCATCTGGATGGCTGGCTGTGCCATCTGCGGATGTCCTTTCGGCGTCTCGTCGGTGAGCATCAGGCAGATGTCTCCGATTGCGTAGACGCTGTCCTCGAATCCCTTCACGCGGTTGAACTCATCGACCAGAACGCGATTGCCGCGCCCTATGGTCTCGGCCGGCATTCCCGGCATCGGCTCCCCCTTCACTCCGGCGGTCCAGATCATGGTCTCGTAATATTCGCGATGACCGTCGCCGAAGGTTACGTACTTGTCTGTGTAGTCCTTCATCATCGTGTTGAGACGCACGTTGACCATCAGCTTGCGCAGCGATTCCAACGCATATTTCTGCGATTTCTCGCTCATGGCTCCCAGCAGACGATCGGTGCCCTCCAGCAGGGTGATGGTCACATCGTCGGGTTCCAGTTCCGGATATTCCTTTTTTAGGATATACTTCTTCATTTCGCCCAGGGCGCCGGCGATCTCGACGCCGGCAGGGCCGCCGCCCACCACAAGGAAACTCAACAGCTGACGCCGCCGCTCGCGGTCCTGGCACAGCGCGCCACGCTCCAGTCGGTCCAGTATCTCGTCGCGGGTGTGTGCCGCCTCGGCGATGGTCTTGATGCCGAAGGTCTCCTCGCCAAGCTTATCCATCCCGAAATAATTGTTGGTCGACCCCGCTGCCAGAACAAGCCGGTCATATCCGATTGTCTCGTAGCTTGTCGTGATCCGGCGGTTGACAAGGTCGATGTCCTTGACGTGCCCCATATGGTAACTGACATTCCGGTGCTTCTTGAGTTCGCGACGGAAAGGAAAGCATATGTTGGAACTGGTCAGACCCGACGATGCTATCTGATAGAACAGCGGAGGAAACGTATTGAAGTTATTGCGGTCCACTATGCACACCTCGTACTTGTTCTTGTCGAGATGCTTGCACAGATTCAGGCCGGCGAAGCCTCCTCCTATTATAACCACCTTTTCCATAACTTATCAGATTCGTTGGATATGCATTGGTTTAACGCTCCGACTGCCGCCGGAGTTCGAATTGTACTGTAATCGACCCGATTCCACAAAGTTTGTGGAAAGGTTTTTAGAATTCGCTCGAGAAATGGAACTTGATCTTCGGGAAATCGGTCTGAGCCATCTGCAGGACGTAGTTGGAGTCGGCCAGGAAGACGTCGCGGCCCTCCTTGTCGACGGCCATGAAATGCTGCTTCCGTTTCTTGAAGGCGGCCAGTGCCTCCTCATCGTCACTTTCAATCCAGCAGGCCTTGTAGAGGCTGACGGGTTCCCAGCGGCACTGCGCGCCGTATTCGTGAAGCAGCCGGAACTGGATCACCTCGAACTGCAGCTGGCCTACTGTGCCGATCAGCTTACGCCCGTTGAACTGGTTGGTGAACATCTGCGCGACGCCCTCGTCCATAAGCTGATTGATACCTTTCTCCAATTGCTTGGCCTTCATCGGGTCGGCGTTCTCGATGTATTTGAACATCTCGGGGCTGAACGAGGGGAGCCCCTTGAAATGCAGGTTCTCTCCGGCGGTCAGCGTGTCGCCGATCTTGAAGTTGCCGGTGTCGGGTATGCCGACGATGTCGCCCGGATATGCTTCGTCGACGATGCTTTTCTTCTGGGCCATGAACGCCGTGGGGGCGGCGAAACGCATCTGCTTCCCCTGACGCACATGGTGGTAATACACATTGCGTTCGAACTTGCCCGAGCATATCTTGACAAATGCCAGGCTGCTGCGGTGGTTGGGATCCATGTTGGCGTGGATCTTGAAAACGAATCCCGTGAAGCCAGGTTCGTCGGGATTGACGGTGCGTTCCACGGCCTCGATGGGTCTGGGCGACGGTGCTATACGGACAAAGGTATCCAGCAGCTCCTTGACGCCGAACGTGTTGAGAGCCGATCCGAAAAATACGGGAGCCACCTCGCCGCGCAGGTATGCCTCCGTGTCGAAATCGGGGTAGACGCCCTCGATCAGCTCCAGATCGTCGCGCAGTCGCTCGGCGTCGCTATCGCCTACGAGCCGGTCGATCTCCGGACTGTTGATGTCGTCGATCTCCACGCGCTCGGTCACCGTCTGTTTCGACGGTGTGAACAGGTCCAGTCTGTGGCCGTAGATATTGTAGACGCCCTTGAACTTGGCGCCGATATTGATGGGCCATGTCAGGGGGCGGACCCCGATCTGAAGTTCCTTCTCAAGCTCGTCGAGTATCTCGAACGGGTCGCGTCCCTCTCGGTCCAGCTTGTTGACGAAGATTATGACCGGAGTGCGCCGCATGCGGCATACCTCCATCAGACGCCGGGTCTGAGTCTCCACACCCTTGGCCACGTCCACCACGATGATCACCGAGTCGACTGCGGTCAGCGTGCGGAACGTGTCTTCGGCAAAGTCCTGGTGACCCGGTGTGTCGAGGATGTTTATCTTGTAGTCGCCGTAGTCGAAGCCCATTACGGATGTGGCGACCGAAATACCGCGTTGCTTTTCGATCTCCATCCAGTCGGAGGTCGCTGTTTTCTTGATTTTGTTGCTCTTTACGGCGCCGGCCACATGAATTGCACCTCCGAATAGCAGCAGCTTCTCGGTCAAGGTGGTCTTGCCGGCGTCAGGATGCGAGATAATGGCGAATGTGCGCCTGCGTTCTATTTCTTTGGTCAGCTCGTTGGCCATGTCAGCTTTGTTTCAGTTTCGTGATACAGGAGCGCAGCGAATCGCGCCAGTAGGGGATATCCATGCCGAACACCCGTTTGATTTTACCCTTCGACAACACGGAGTAGAAAGGTCGCGGAGCCGGGGTGGGATAGTCCTTGCTCGGGATGGGATTGACTTTCACTTTTACTCCGGCGTCTTCGAATATGGCTTTGGCGAAGTCGTACCATGAAGCCACGCCCTCGTCGGTATAATGGTAGATGCCGGGTATCCATTGGTTATGGCGCAGGATCAGGTGGATGGCATGCGCCAGGTCGCCGGCGTAAGTCGGGGTGCCTATCTGATCGCACACCACGTTGATTTCCGGCCGCTCGGCCCCGAGTCGCAGCATGGTCTTGACAAAGTTGTTGCCGAATTCCGAATAGAGCCATGCCGTGCGGATTATCATGGCGTCCTGACAGAAGGAGGAGAGGAGTCCCTCGCCCTCGAGTTTGGTTCGTCCGTAGATTCCGGCGGGATATGGCTCGTCGTTCTCTTCGTACGGCCGGAATCCCTGACCCGAAAACACGTAGTCGGTCGAGATATGTATTACTCTGGTGCCGCATTTAGACGCCGCCTCACCGATGTTTCCGACAGCTCCGCTGTTGAGTGCGCTGGCTTTGAGGTCGTCGGTTTCGGCACGGTCCACGGCCGTGTAGGCTGCGCAATTCACTATCACGTCAAACTTGTTGGCGTTCAGGTAATGGCCCACTGCTTCGCGGTCCGTGATGTCAAGCGTGTCATAATCGGTGTAGGTGGCTTCGATATTTCCGTCCCCGGCGAATTCGCGCTGCAGGGACTGTCCGAGCTGGCCGTTGCAGCCCGTCACAAGCACCTTGATCTGTGGTTCATTCATCTTTGAACAACTCGTTGTTATAGTCTTTCTTGTAATATGAGGCGAGCAACGCCAGGAACCGGGATATCTGCGAGGCGGCCTTGAGCGTGTCCTCCGACACTTCTTTGCCCTGAAGCCGCATCAGCAGGATGCCGTACATGGCCTCGAACAACGTCTCGATCTCGTCCTTTTTGTTGTCGCCTGCCCGTGAACGCAGTTCTACGATCAAAGGGAGCGTCGCGTAGTATTGGTTGGCGTAGGCCGCGAATTTCGGATCATGCAGCAGTCGGCGGTGCAGCTGCTCGATGTCGGCCAGCGTGTTGCGGTTCAGCTGCAGATGGCCGTGTTCGGTGACGCCTTCCATCCGCATCATCTCGATCAGCGACTCGTACCATTCACGCATGTCCTTGCGCTGGCTTTCGCTCAGCCCGCTGTACTTGTCAATGATGTTCTCCTGAATCTTCTCCAGATTAAGACCGTAGGCCCGGATCAGATCCTCTATCTGCCACATATACAGCAGATACTCCGCAATGTTCTCTCTCTTCTTCGCTGATGCCGTTATCATGTCCTTTCCCTTTCTATATCATTGCAGTTCGCAAAATTACTAAAAATTACGCCAATCAACAATTTTTTAAAATTCAGTTAAAAATTAGTCTGTGTTTGCGGAACAAAAAGGGTCGCGCGTTTGATTAGGTATTATAATAAACATTAACGATCCACTGCTATGGCTGACAACTTGAATTTCAAAAAGAAACTTATGGGATTGCAGGGCAATCTTTATAATTTCGCTTGTCGGCTGACTGCCGACCGTGATACATTTTGCTGTTTTGTGCGAATTCAAGAACGAAGTGCGAAGGCGGTGAGCTGAGGAGGCCATCCTCTCTCCTTCTGGAGGGGGATGCCAGAGCGGCGGGGGCGGCCTAAACCGCCCCCAAGAGCGGACAGCGAGAAAAATCAACTGGCAATACAAAAAAAGGAGACCGAAGTCTCCCAAAGATTAATTAACGCGAGTTCGGGATAAGGGAAGCCCTAACGGCAGATTCGCAAAGAGACATAGATTATCAGGCGATCCGACCGGGTCGCCTGGTTTTTAATCGTTTCTGTTTATTTCCAGATTACGAGCTGCCCGTTTGATTCTGGCA
>JAQXIE010000022.1 GCA_029007645.1 Bacteroidales bacterium | reverse complement strand
TCGTTGTACTGGCTGAGCTCGGAATTGAGCACGGGCACGCCTTCGGGATCGATGGTATGGAGATAGTTGCCGTTCTCGTCCTGCGGTCCGCTGGGTTCTGTCCATGCGTTGAGCAGGTCTTTGTGAAGGGCGTGAATTCCGGTGGAACTAACGGTCATCAGGCCGGCATAGTTTCCGTTGTAGGTCTTACCACCGAGCGAGTATGTGAAGAGCAGACCGAAGTTAATGCCCTTCCAGCTGAGCGTGGTTCCGAACGATCCGTATACAGTAGGCAGCGCGGTGCCCTGGATGGCACGGCCGGCATACTGGGTGCGGTCGGTATAGTACTCGCCGTCGATTTCAAACAGGTGACCCGACTTCTTGGCGGCGTCGAACTTGCTCTGGTAAGCAGCTTCGTCGTAAGTGCGGACACCATCCTTATATGTGTAGTAGTCGGGCGAGTTGGGCTCCATCTTGTAGAGCGAGTTACCGGTAGCGCGGTCAACACCGGCCCAGGTATAGGTGTATTTCTCGTAAAGGCTCTTGCCCTGGAACAGGGCCTGGCCGGGAAGGTCCTTGCCGTCGGGCAGTGTCTTGATCGTGTTCTTCAGGAACGATGCGTCGATGCTGAAGTTCCATACAAGGTTGCGATTGCGGATAATGTCAACACCGAACTGAAGTTCCCAACCCCAGTTGTTCATCGTACCGATGTTGTTCATCACCGTGATGGCGCTACCGTAATTGCTTCCCCAATAAGTGATGGCACCGTTGGAGTAAGGTCTGCGCACATTGTACAGCAGGTCCTTGTTCTGCTTGAAGTAGTAACCGATGCTGAAAGTGAAACGGTCGTTGAAGAGCGAACCTTCCAGGGCGACGTCGAGGGTATTCGTGGACTCCCACTTCAGGTTGTTGCCGGCATAGTCACCGGGACGGAGGATACCGACATTGTCATAGGTGCTGAGCATATAGGTATTCCAGCTCGAATAAACGTCGGCCGAAGCGTCATTACCAACAGAACCGTAAGCGAGACGGAGTTTCAGGTAATTGATCCAGTCGGCACGCTGCAGGAACTTCTCCTTGGAGATGATCCAGCTTGCACCCACGCTCCAGAATGTACCCCAGCGGTTGCCGTCGGCAAAACGTGAGGAACCGTCACGACGGATAGAAGCCTCGGCGAAGTATTTCTGATCGTAGTTGTAACGTACACGACCCAGATAAGACTCCGTGCGGAGTTTCAGTATCGACTCGTTGGCCGAATCCTGGCTCTCGAAGTTGCTCATGTAAGGCATGTCGTTGAGCAACTGCGAGGACTGACGCAGCGACTTGTAGTCATAGCTGAACTCATAGTTCTCATGATCCAGGAACACGTCGATGTTGTTCAGACCGTAATCGTGGTTCCAGCTGATCTGCTGCATGAAGGTGTGCGATTTCTGACCCAGCGAACTTGTGTCGAGACCACCTTTGCCCTGCTGCGAGCCGATGATGTTGTTGCTGTAGTCCATGCTGTTCTGCTTGGAACGCCACATCGAACCACGGAGGGTAACCTCGAATCCGTAGGGAAGGACGCCGGTTGCATATACGTTACCCGTAACGTTCATTGTCGTGATGTTACGCTTGTTGAGAAGCATGTTCCACACCACGTTGTCACCCTTGTTCAGACCGTCGACATTCCATGAGGGCTGTCCGGCCTCGTCGTAAACGATATTGCCTTCCTCGTCGTGAGTATAATAAGGCTGTACCGGAGCGTACTGCAGCACCAGGAATGGGTTGGTCGTGTAGTTCAGCTCGCCCGTCGAATAGTTGTCGGAGTCGACACCTGCGATCTCGGAGTCGGTGTAGTTTGCCGACAGGTTCAGACCGGTCTTGAACCAGCTTACTGGATTGTAGTTGGCAACCAGACGGCCGTTGAAACGCGAGAAGTCGGACTCACGCACATAACCGTTCTCCTTCATGTATCCAAAGGAGGAGAACACGTTGAATTTCTCGGTGGCGCCGGTAGCGCTCACATTGTATTCCTGACGGTAACCGGTCTGCGAGATAGCATTCCACCAGTCGAGGTCGGTGTAGCCGGGAAGCACGTTGCCGGCCAGTGTTCCGTCGGGGTTGAAGATTGCATCCTTGGCAACGTCGAAGATGTTGCTGCCCTGGAGATAAGTATCCGAGAACTGGGGACCCATGGACTCGAGGGCCTGTGTCAGGCTGCTGTAACCGTGGGAGTAAACCTCACCGCGGGCATAAGCCAGAAGACTTGACTCCATGAAATCCTTGACGCCCATGCGGTCGTAGAAAGGCAGAGCCTTGGTGTACCAGCCCTGGTTGACTGTGAGCGATACGTCGACCTTGCCCACGCCCTTGGCGCGCTTGGTGGTGATCAAGATCACACCGTTGGCACCACGGTTACCGTAAAGTGCGCAGGAAGCGGCATCCTTCAGAACTGACATCGACTCAACGTCGGCGGGGTTGATATCGGAAATTTCACCGTCATATACAACACCGTCCACAACATAAAGAGGAGTGTTGCTACCGTTTACCGAGTTGAAACCGCGGATACGGATCGTAGGAGCGGCACCGGGATACGATACGGAGTTGTTGACCTGCACACCGGGAGCGTTACCCTCGAGCGCTGTCGTGACGGAAGTCACAGGACGATCTTCGATATCCTTGGCACCGACCACAGCGACCGAACCAGTCAGCGATTCCTTGTTGGCAGTACCATAAGCAACGACAACCACATCCTGAAGATTGGTGTCGGAGGACTCCAGACGCACCTTCATGTTGGGCTGAATGGCCTGCGTCACCTCCTTGTAGCCAACGTAGGAAACCTTCACAGACTTTACGTTGGCCGGAACGCTTATCGTAAAGTGTCCGTCCAAGTCGGTAGCGGCACCCTGACCGCCTCCAACAGGCATGACTGTGGCGCCGATCAGCGGCTCATTGTTGGCCGCGTCGACTACTGATCCGCTTACGGTGCGGTTCTGGGCAGCAACTGTCCAGCTCAGCGTCATAAGCGTCATCATGACCATAAATAGTTTTTTCATACCTTAATAATTTGAGTTTATTTGTAGTTTTCTTCCCTAAGAAATGAAATCCCGACAGAAATGCCTCGGCTTCCCTGTCATCGTCCATTTATGTATCGTTTCTGTTAATATTCTTTATTTATTTGATTCAGCAGCATTTATATCCTACTACAAGGAAATCCTTATCTCATAATCATGTTAAAGGAGCGTGTTTTTCAATATCTCAACAGAGTGTTAAAAAATGTACACTTCTATTAACATTTTGCAAATTTAAAGCATCACACCTTTATATGCAAATAATTTTTAATAATTAACACATATTTTTTGCAAAATCGGTATGAAAGAGTTGAACAGCAAAATCAGCTCACAATGGCAAAAATAAAGCAGCAATCCCGCCCTACGGCATGAAAACAGTTGGCCCGGATAGCAATTTGCTATCCGGGCAAACTCCAATTAAAATTTTTTTACTTATCAGTAAGCGTTCAGGAGCACGGGTGACTCCGGGAGACCGACATACGGATAGTCGGGATTGTCGCGGCGGAACCCGGCGGCCTTTATTCTGACGGAATCGAGTGATCCGGCTCCGTCGGCCACGGCATACCATCGGTTGTCTGTTGCACGGAGTGCCGCGGCCCGGGCATATCCCTTCCGACGCAACGCATCGGCGTTGGCCAGGGCGTTGGTGCTCATCTTGTAGACACCTACGGCCACATACCATGTGCAGGGAGCGACCGTGCCGTCGGGCGTGCGCACGCGCTGGCGGTCGACATAGACCGAATCGCCGGCAATGACGCGCAGTTGCGGTCCGTCGTCGGTCTGCAGTCCCGTGGCCGGAATCATGTTCTCGGCGTCGGCGGCCTGCCGTTTGCGCAACGCCGCATCATAGGCCGATTTATAGCCCTGCTCAGTAGGCTTGCAAGCCGTGACGCAACTAAGCGCCACGGCTGCAATAAGAAGTCTGAAGAGTCCCTTCATCAGTCAATCTGTATCACGCAGTGCGTGCTGAGACTCCAGAACTTGTCGGGATTGGTGATTTCAATAGTCTTCGGGCCCTCCTTCTCGCCGACGATACGGTAGGAGCCGGCGGGCATGTTGGTCCAGATCTTAACTTTCTTGGCGCCGGTGGGGATGGAAGTCAGCGTGCGTCGGTCGGCTACGGTGAAGTAGCTTGCGTCGAAGTCGCCCTTCAGCACCTTGGTAGCACCGAGGAATTTCTTCTCCAGCAGGCCTTTCTTCTTAAGCTCCTTGTTGGAACCTATGGCGTAGTAAACCTTGTTTGCTTCATTAGCCTCTGCGGTAGCGGCGGCAGCCTCTTCCTGAGCCTTGGCCTTGGCCTGCGATTCAACGGCCAGATCCTGACGGCCCTGGGCGACGGCGCGGTTCAGCGTGTCGATCTGTCCCTTGGCGTTGCTGAGCTCGGATTCAAGCTGTGCGATCTTGGCGTCCTGCTGCTCGATATGCTTGCGGAGCTGGGCGATGGTCTTGGCCTGAACCGAATTCTCGCTTCCGGACTTGTGCACCTTGGCTTCCATTTCCTGAAGCAAAGCTTTGTTGGCTGCCAAACGGGCCTTGATCTGAGAGAGATTCTGGCGGATCTGGGCGCGGCGGTCGCCGCCCTCGCCGTTGTTCATATTATAGAGGAGGCCCTCCTGGGTGTTGATGGAATCCAGTCCCGTGTAGATGTCACCCATGAGCAGCATCAGGGAGTCGTTGAAGTTGGTGGCTTCCTGGTACTCGGCCGTAAGGTCGGCTATGCGGGCGGAATCCTCGTCGAGTTTCTTCTGATTGCCGGAGCAGGCGGAGAGCAGCACTGCTGCGATACCTGCGAAAATAAATGATTTCTTCATAGTTATATAGTAGTTTGGAATTACGCTATAAGCCACTTGGCGCTATTACAATAACAATTTCCCCTTTTGGATTGTTTTGGGCGTAATAATCGGCAAGGACGGAGAGAGTATCCTTTTTTATTTCCTCGTGGATTTTGGATATTTCGCGGGCCACGGCGGCGGGTCGGTCGGGGCCGAAGGTTTCTGCGAGTTGCCTTAGTGTACGAGGCAGGCGGAGCGGCGACTCATATATAATGACTGTGCGCGGGTCGGCGGCCAGTTCGGCAAGCCTCGTCGCCCTCCCCTTCTTCAGGGGCAGGAATCCTTCGAACACGAAACGGTCGCACGGCAGTCCGGAGGCAACCAGCGCCGGGACAAAGGCCGTCGGACCCGGCAGACATTCCACATCGATGCCGGCCTCGCGGCATGCTCGCGACAACATGAATCCGGGGTCGGAAATGCCGGGGGTGCCGGCATCGGAGACGAGCGCGATTACGGCTCCCGCTTCAAGCTCGCGAACGATTCCGGCAACGGTCTGATGCTCGTTGTTGCGGTGATGAGCCCGCAACGGAGCATGTATGTCGTAGTGCTTGAGCAGCACCGACGTTGTGCGCGTGTCTTCGGCCAGGATCAGATCGGCCTCCTTGAGCACTTTCACTGCCCGGAAGGTCATGTCTTCAAGATTGCCGACCGGTGTGGGAACGATATACAGTTTGCCCATGGGAGTCAGGGTTCTAATTCAGATACTGGTTCAGGACTTCAATCAGATCGGCGACGTCCGGATCGGACGGATCGAGATTGAGGGAATCCACAAGGTATTCCTGGGCAGCTTCGCCATCGGGCATTTCGGCGAGGTGCGCCATGATCCCGTCGAATTTGTTTTTGTCGCCGCCGGCCAACAGGCGGGTGAACCGGAACCGGTCGTTGACGCAGAGCGAAATTGCCGGCCGGGACGGTACCACAGCCGCTGCGGGCGCAAGATCCGGCTCTATAACGGAAGTCTCAGGCCTGGGGGCATACTCGATGACCTCCGGCTCAGGCTCGGATTCAGTCACAGCAACCGTCGGCTTGGTTTCAGGTTCTGACCCGGACTCGGCTTCCGAGAGAGTCTTCCATTGTCTGTTCAGTGAGTCGAGACGCGCCTGAATCAGATGTTTGAAATCCCGGAATTTCTCGGGACGCTGTTCGGAGAGTTCCACCAGGCCCTCGAGTTCATATATGGTATCTTTGAATTTCTGCATGATTCACAGTTTTAGTTAAATTCGGAGAGAATCAGAACAGGGCTTCGAGCATTTTCTGAATGCCGGCGCGCGCACGCGCGCGGTCAGCCATATTGTTGACCATCACCACGATGACGTGGGTCGGTTCAAAATTATCGTCGAGTTTGTAGCCGGCATAGCTCTGAATGCCGTTCATCGAGCCGGTTTTCAGGGCCACATATCCGTCCAGACGTGTTCCGGCAAGGAATTTCCGGAGGGTTCCGTCATGGCCTGCGAGGGGGAAGAAAGAGGCATAGTACTGATTGGTGGCCATTTTACGGAGCAGCTGGGCCAGGAATCTGGCTGTCAGGCGGTTGGAACGAGACAGGCCTGAGCCGTCAACAATCCGGACGCTGTCGGCGGGGATGCGCCTGGACTTCCAGTAATTCATGACGAAATCGGCGCCGGCGGCCACACTGCCGTCCTTTCCGGCATTGCGCGACACGGTACGCAGCATTGATTCGGCATACTGATTGTCTGAACGCATCATGCAACTACGCATTATCTCATCGACAGTAGCCGATTTATGGACAGTGATCAGGGTGCGTCGGCCGTCGGGCAACGGGGTGGCGCCCACAGCGATACCGGCCCGTGACAGAGCCGACGTTAGGCGCGAGCGGAACACTGCGCCGGGATCACGGACCGAGGCGGAGCCGCTGGCATTGTCCTCGAAATTGAATGCATGAGTGCCGGTGCCATATGCCTGCGAGAGGTCGCCCTGCGCCCAGCCAGGATTTATGGCCGCCCCTTTAAAGCGGGACTCGTCCACAACGATCGCTCCGGCGATGGAGTCGATGTCATGGCGCCTCAGAGCTGCGATGATCTCGGAAATGAAATCGGGACTGAGATCCTGGCGCGAGTTGACCGACGGATCGGCGCTCCCCACCACAACCAGGTTACCCTCGAGCTTGCGGTCGCGTACCCGGCCGGTGACATATACGGGCGTTTCATACCGCCAGTCATGCCCCACCTGCTTCAGCAGCGTCGCCGTGGTGACGCATTTCATCACCGAAGCGGGCACCATCGGAGCGTCGGCGCGGTATGAGCCTGTAGTCCTGCCGGTCTTGAGGTCCAAGACCATGACCGCCACCGACGTACTGTCGACCGATCCTCCGACAGCGAACTCCCGGACCGGATCGGAAACGTCCTGATTCTGCGCCATTACAGGCAGCCACAGAATCGACAGCAACACCGATATCAAGACTATTTTTCCCTTCATTAGTCTACAAAATTAATTTACTGATATGTTTTTCGCAAATTTTTACTAATTTTACAACAATTTGAGAGCGACAAAAGGATGAATGAAGAAAAAATCAACGAGGAACCGGCAGCCGGAGAGGAGCCCCGGCCGGCGTATACGCGTCGCCCCTTCACATTCGACCGGACGGTGCGTATATTCTTCACGGTCTGCATAATACTTGCGCTGCTATGGCTTCTGGACATACTGAAGGGAGTGCTGCTGCCTTTCATAGTGGCCTGTCTGATAAGCTATATTCTGGAGCCTGTTGTAAAATGGAACATGCGGTGGATGCACTGCCGGCGCCGGTTTCTGCCCGTGGTGCTCACCCTGACAGAGGCGTGTGTCGTGGTCGTAGGGCTGGCGATGATATTCATTCCCTACCTGGTGAGCGAATGCAACGAGATGGCTCTGACGATACAGCAATTCGCGACGAAGCAGATACATATCCCCTACATTTCGGACTCCATCCACAGGATGCTGCGCGAGAACATCGACTTCAACGAACTGTCGCGGCTGCTGAGCCGCGACGAATGGAAGTCGATCATCAAGACGGCGTTGTCGAGTTCATGGTCGTTCCTGACATCGAGCGTAGCCTTCATTGCGGGCGTCGCATCTTGGCTGATAGTGATCCTATACACGATATTCATCATGCTCGACTACGAACGGCTCATGCTGTCGTTCCGTCAGCTTGTGCCTTACGGACAACGCGACCGCGTGGCCCGTATCAGCCAGGACATAGCCAACACGATGAACCGTTATTTCCGCGGTCAGTTCCTGATTGCGATGCTGGTAGGAATATTGTTCTCGATAGGTTTTCTGATTATCGGACTGCCGATGGGCGTGGTGCTGGGGCTTTTCATCGGCCTGCTGAACCTCGTGCCCTACCTGCAGCTGATATCACTGCCTGTCACGGCCGTGCTGTGCATAGTGGGCGCAATAACGACCGGCGGCAGCTTCTGGGTGCTGTTCTGGGAAGCGATGGCCGTGTATGTCGTGGTGCAGTGCATACAGGACCTGCTGCTCACTCCCAGGATCATGGGTAAAGCCATGGGGCTGAATCCGGCCATAATCCTGCTGAGTCTTTCGGTATGGGGTTCGTTGTTAGGGTTCCTGGGACTTATCATCGCCCTGCCGCTGACAACGCTGATACTTAGTTACTACAATCTGTATATAATCCAACGAACCGCCTGATGACAACACTGCCAATAGCCAGTTCTTATACAGCCCTTGCACAAGACAACACCATCGACTCCGATGTGCTGCATCTGGAGCAGACGCTGACCACGGAGTCAGGGGAACCGGAGAACCATGCCGGCGTCACCAACGGGCTGATAGCGGATCTGGCCTGGATCCTGCTGCTGAGCGCGGCGGTCACATTGCTGTTCAAAAAGCTGAAGCAGCCCGTCGTGCTCGGTTACATCCTGGCCGGATTCCTGGCGAGTCCGAAATTCACATATCTGCCGAGCATCACCAATCTTGACAACCTCACATTCTGGGCCGACCTCGGTATCGTGGTGCTGATGTTCAGCATCGGACTGGAGTTTTCGTTCCAGAAACTCATGAAATCGGGATCATCGGCGGCGGTGACGGCCCTGATCATCATCACGGGCATGACCTTCGCCGGATTCGGCGTGGGTTACATCCTGCATCTCAACCTTATAAACCGCATATTCCTGGGCGGTATGATCTCGATGTCGTCAACCACCATCATCATGAAGGCGCTGAGCGATCAGGGGCTGCGGCAACGCAAGTTCGCCCAGCTGGTGCTGGCGGTGCTTATTATCGAGGACCTGTTCGCGGTGCTGATGCTTGTGCTGCTGTCGTCGCTGGCCATGGGAGACATCCGGGGCACCGAACTGCTGTTCTCGATCGGCAAGCTGGCTTTCTTCCTGATAATCTGGTTTGTGGTGGGCGTCTACATCTTCCCGAGTTTCTTCACACGTGCGCGGTCCTATCTCAACGAAGAAACGTTGCTTATCGTCGCAATGGCCCTCTGCTTCTCGATGGCCGTATTCTCGGTGATCTGCGGTTTCAGCCTGGAGTTGGGCGCGTTCGTGATGGGAAGTATCCTTGCCGGCACCACGATGGCCGGCAAAATGGACCGCGTCATCGCACCGGTCAAGAACCTGTTCGGCTCGGTGTTCTTCATCTCCGTGGGCATGATGGTCGATCCGGGCGTACTGGTGCAGTACTGGTGGCAAATCCTGCTGCTGGCATCGGTAGTGATAGCGGGCATGATCACCTTCGGCACCTTGGGCATGCTGGCCACTGGCCAGACCCTGCGGGTGGCCATCGAGTCGGGCTTCACGCTGACGCAGATCGGCGAATTCTCGTTCATCATCGCCTCGTTGGGCATGAGCCTCGGTGTGCTTGATTCATCGCTCTATCCCATCATCGTGGCCGTATCGGTGCTGACGATATTCACCACGCCCTACTTTATCAAGATGTCGGGCGGAGCTGCCGATTTCGCCGAACGGCACCTGCCGAAACCGTTCCGGTTCCTGATCGACCGATATTCGGCGCAGACATACGACAGCAACGAGACGCGCACGCTGTGGAAAGCCGTGCTGACCCGCAATTTGTGGCGTATCGTGCTCTATTCGGTGATGTTGCTCGCCGAGATAATGTTGTCACGTCTGTGGCTCTTCCCGCTGGCCGAAGCTCACTTCAGCCGGTTAGGGCATCTTGCGGCCACGGTGATCACGCTTCTGGCCATGCTGCCGTTCCTGGCCGCGCTGACCATCTCGACCACCCCGACCGACGATAAGATCAAGCTGCACCGCACGGCCGCCTTCTACGACGTGCCGCTTCTGGCCATCCGCATCATCCGATATCTGGTGTGCCTGTTCTTCATCGTCTATTTCATTTCGCTGACCTACTCGACCCTGGTCGGATGGATCGTAGGCGTGGTATGCTTTGTCTGCATACTGATATTCGCGTCGGGCAACCTGATGCGCAATTACAAGAAAATCGAGTCGAAATTCCTGAGCAACCTCAACATCCGCGAAAACACGCGCATGGGCGTAGGCAATAATCTGGTCGACGACATGCACATGGCGTTCATCGAGATCAACAACAGCTGTCCGTTTGTGGGCGACAAGCTGAAGGATTCGGGACTGCGGTCGGACTACGGCATCTCGGTGTCGTCGATCCAGCGGGGTGACGATTACATGCCGCTCCCTTCGCCCGACGCGCGCATCTTCCCGGGCGACGTATTGGGTGTGATCGGCAGTGACGAAGAACTGCGCAAGCTCAACCACGACCTGGATCAGGCCACGGCGGCGGGTCTGAAGCTCAACGTCAAGCAGCAGCCTGTGGAACTGAGCTCGATCCGGCTGACAGACACGTCGCCGCTGATCGACATGCCGTTAAAATCCACCGACCTGCTGCACGATTACTATTCGATGATTGTTAAGATTAAGAGAGGAGAAGAATATCTGCAGCCTTCGCCGTCACTGGTGCTCAAGGAGGGGGACGTGCTGTGGGTGGTAGGCGACCCGAACTATACAGATAAAATGAAAGCAAAACAGATATGAAGAAAATAGCGTCGTTGCTGATCGTACTGCCGCTGATTGCGTCATGCACCGGCCAGAAAAAGGAGAGCAAAGACACGGACACCACTCCGGAATTTGTCAAGGAAGCCGAACTGGCTATTGACACGATCACACTGCCGTCGCTGACCCCCGAGGGTCTTGGCCCGGTGCGGGTCGGGATGGTTCTTGACTCGGTACCCCAGGGCGTTGTCGGCCTCTACGACCGGATAGAGCGTGACGCCACGCCCGACGCCGAGGTATACAACTTCATGATGGGCGAAGAAACGATGTTCAGCGTGCTGGACTTCGGCAGTTCCCACGTGGACGTGATCTGCTTGAGTTCGCCGCGTATCGCGGCGCGGGGAGCAGGCGGCGAGCTGCATCTCGGCGACCCGATGAGCTCGCTGGTCAGCAAGCCCGGCATCAGCACCGAATATGTCTCGCTCGATGACTCGGGTCTCTGGTACTGGCGTCTGGACGGACTCTGGTACAACGTCAATGAAGCCGAATGCACCCCTCAGACAGCACAAATGCTCGAGAGCAGGCAGACTCCTCCCAAGTCCGCGCAGTTGCCGGCCGACATCAGGATCGGTTACATCGGAACGGGCTCGCCCTACTAAACCCGACTGACGCCGAAACCGACAATATTGGCAAATGCATTAATTTTTATTAAATTTGCGATTCGAAAATCATCTAAAGAAATATCAAGCGAAAATACGATATGAAGACAGCCCTGATAACAGGCATAACGGGCCAGGACGGCTCGTATCTGGCAGAGTTTCTGATTGAGAAAGGATATGACGTGCACGGCATCATCCGTCGGTCGTCGACCGATTACCGCGAGCGCATAGCGCATCTGGAAGGCCATGAGCGCTTCCATCTGCATTTCGCCGACCTCGGCGATTCGATGTCGATAGTCCAGGTGGTGGGCAAAGTGCGTCCGGACGAGATCTACAATCTGGCAGCGCAGAGCCATGTCCAGGTATCGTTCGACTCGCCCGAGTTCACGGCCGACGTCGATGCAACGGGCGTGCTGCGCATCCTTGAGGCGGTGCGCCTGTGCGGTCTTGCCGACACGTGCCGCATCTATCAGGCCTCTACGTCGGAACTTTACGGCAAAGTCGAGGAGGTTCCGCAGAACGAGCAGACGCCGTTCCACCCCTATTCCCCCTATGCCGTTGCCAAACTTTACGGTTTCTGGATCGTCAAGGAGTACCGCGAGGCATACAACATGTTCTGCTGTTCGGGCATCCTGTTCAACCATGAGTCGGAGCGCCGCGGCGAGACGTTTGTAACGCGCAAGATCACGCTGGCGGCTGCGCGCATAGCGCAAGGCAAGCAGGAGAAGCTTTACCTGGGCAATCTGTCGTCGCTGCGCGACTGGGGATACGCCCGCGATTATGTGGAGTGCATGTGGCTGATACTTCAGCAGCCCAAACCCGATGACTATGTGATAGCCACGGGCGTGCAACATTCGGTCCGCGAGTTCTGCCTCCTGGCGTTCCGGCGCGCGGGCATCGAGCTGATATTCGAGGGCGAAGGCGAGAACGAGAAGGGAATCGACGCCAAGACGGGCAAGGTGCTGATCGAAGTTTCGCCCGACTTCTACCGTCCGACCGACGTGGTGAATCTCTGGGGCGACCCGAGCAAAGCCCGCCGCGAACTGGGCTGGGATCCTACAAAAAAGACCAGCTTCGAGCAGCTGGTCAATCTGATGGTGGACGCCGATATGGCCAAGGTGGCCGTGGAGCGTGCCGAGGAGCATGTACGCACCAATCTCACCGAATATCTGGAGAAAGGTATCGTGAAATAAGCCTATACCCGTTTTTCACGGAGCAACGAGGCCATCAGCGAGGATTCGCCGGTGGCCTTGTCGCATATGGCGATATGCGACCGCATGCCGTCGTCGTGCCGCAGCACGGTCACTTCCTGGCCGTAATGCGATTCGCGCAGGAATGCAAGCTCCATGCGCCGGATTCGTGTGTCGTCAAACTGCGCAAGGTCGAAACGGTTCAACAGCAGCTCCACATAACGCACCGTATTGACATGGCGGTAGAAATCCAGATCGCAATATTTGTAACGGTAATCGAACGGCGTGGCATTTGCCACGACGGCGCCGCGCGGAGGCACCCCGGGGTAATCGGCCGGGAGTACGGGGACATGTTTGCTGACGGAAGCCACGGGGCACTGTCCCGGCATTATCAAGTCGGGCTCCACATTGAGATGGCCCAGGCCGACACTTTCGCGCGTGTTGTAATCGAGCACCATCCATATGGCCCGCGAGAAACCGAGAGGCTTGTCGTCGATGGTCGACACCTGGACTATGCGTTCGGAGAAATGCCTGTTGTAAGATTCTATCCAGGTCGTGAGCCGGTAGGTCTCGTTGACGCGCGGATACTGGAACATTTCCAGGGAGAGACGCGACAGAACCCATCCGCAGCCCATATGTTCCATCGCGGGATTCCCGATGCCGAGGGCATTGGCATGGGCCGTCGATATGTCTATGATGCGTGATGTCAGCAGCGGCAACGATGCCTCGGCTTCGGCATTCGTCTCGCTTGCCGACAGGAAGTAGGTCATGCTCAGTTTCTTATCCATCGTGTTTTTATTTTTTCGGTTGTTTTTTATTGATCAGGTCGAGCCAGTAGGCCACCTTGAGGGGGACAGTTTTGGTGATACCGTCCGGAGTCTCGGTTATGAGATGTGGAGAGTCGTCGTCCGCAGGATCGGTGTCGATCATGTACGACACGCCCGAGGCATCGTCGAACAGATAGGTGTCCGAAGGCGAGGATCCTTCGGTATCGAGAACGCCCTGGAGTTGGCGTACCGGCGTGCCGGTCAGATTCTTGACGCTGTCATAAACCAACAGCCGGATCGAACCCGGCTCAGACAGGTCGGAGACATGACGCGCATCGATTCGGAGCACTTTGCCCTGCGGGTCGACAAGAGTGGCTATCGGATTCCAATCACCCTGCAGGGTCTTGGCAAGACTGGCGATCTCCCGCTTGCGGAGCTCGTCGAGATGATGTCGCTCGGTCTGCGAGATATAAGGCACCTGATAGACGATGGAGTCGATCCACACATACCCGCCGTCGCGCACCGACCAGCCGCGCCATCCATATTCGTCCCAATCTTCGGGACTGCTCTCCAGTATGGCGTTGCGCAGGGAGTCGTCGACCATCTCCCGGTAATAATGGGCCATCTGGTCGGCATTTTCTATATCATGCAGCGGATAAGGCCGTTTCAGAGGATAACTGACGAGACTGGCGAACTGTACGGAATCGCCGTCGGCCACTGATCTGACAAGCTGCTTGACGGTAGCGGGAATGGAGTCGTTTTCCATCAGCCTGTCCAGCCGCGACTTAGGGGCGCCGCCTCGGTCACAGCTCATGACGAGTGTCCCTAACAGGGTCAGACAAAAAGTATGGTAAAGTAACCGCATTTTCATAGAATAATCGTTGTAGTTACGAAAGCCGGACACTATTTATTGCCATTGAAGCAAAATAATTCCGTGTTTCTGTACTACCTGATGCATTGTTCTTTCATTTAAGATATCCGAGCCATATCAAAAATAATGCAATTTTATAGCGGGCAACACTATAAGACATGTGAAATTTTAAAGATATCAAGGCACGGGACAAACGGCAAAGTGCAAGTGGATATATAAAGATTTTAAGGCACGGAACTGACGGCAAAGGCTCCGCTTTTAGCCGACACCGATCTTTCAGATTTACACAGAATTAATTTTAAATATAGCTGGCGATTTTGCCGTTGCCACAGATCCTGCTGACGCAGGAAACGGAATGAACCCAGAAGCGTCAGTATTAGTTATGTCGCCGTCAAAGACGGCTCCGTGGCAGTTATCGTATAATACGGATTATCCTGTGTTCCTATCCGATATGCCTTTTCATGCACTGGCAATGAAGCTCCAGATACATGCCTCCTGTTCCTGTCTAAAAAAACCTACAGGTTGACGACGTGGACGTCGTCATTCCAGTCAGCTACTGGAACGGCGACGTCCACGTCGCCTGAGCTCGGCTCTTTCTGAGTATATTCCGTCCCCTGCGTCAGCAGGATCTGTGGCAACAGCAAAAATAAGTCAGAAGTCAGAGTTATAAGTGACAAAGTCATCATGCGTCACTACGGCCTGATATTTAAATTATTTCTGTGAGCTTCTGTAAGTTCAGTGTAGGCTAAAAGCTCCGCTTTTGCCATTAATTTCCGTGCCTTGATATCTTTAAAATTCCAAAAGAGCTCTGCTTTTGCCGTCAGTTCCGTGCCTTGATATCTTTAAAATTCCATCAGAGTTGTGTGCCTGATGTGACTATGATGCGTTCCCGCTTGGTTACGTCGCAATTTATAGTTACTTTTGCCTTATGAGCAAGACCGCGTTTGCTTCGTTGGTGGGCGAGATAAAAACGGCTTAGTAACTTATGAATGAAGAAAGAGTGACATACGGGGGTTTGGCGGCGGAGATGCGCCGCAGGCTCGAGGGCATCTACGGCGCCGGTGAAGCGCGTGCGATGGTGCGCCTGATATTCCACCATCTCAAGGGCTGGGATACGACGCAGCAGATCATCAACGACACGCTGCCGGCATCGGAGCGCGTGATCCATGCCTGCGCCGACATTCTGAAACGGCTTGAACGGCAGGAGCCGTTGCAGTACATACTCGGCGAGGCACGGTTCTACGGAATGGATCTGCAGGTGAGCCCGGCGGTGCTGATACCTCGCCCGGAAACCGCCGAACTTGTTGACATAATCGTGAGCGAAAATAAGCAGACGGACCTGCGCGTGCTGGACATCGGAACGGGCTCGGGTGCCATAGCCATCGCGCTGAGCCGCAATCTGCCGTTTGCCAGGGTCACGGCCCTCGATGTCTCGGCCCAGGCCCTGGAGATAGCCCGCGCCAATGCGCGGAACCTGCACGCTGACATCAGGTTTATCCATGCCGACATTTTTACATGGCAACCCGCCGGTGAGGTCTTCGACATCGTGGTCAGCAATCCGCCGTATATCGCCGAATCCGAAAAGGAGTCCATGGAACCGAACGTACTGGAGCATGAGCCCGCGACAGCGCTGTTCGTGCCCGACGACGATCCTCTGGTGTATTACAGGCGCATCGCCGACGTGGCCCGCGAATCGCTTCATGGATCGCTATATCTCGAAATCAATCCGCTCTACGCCTCACCACTTGAGGGGATGCTCGGCGCCAGGGGTTTTGACGATGTGCGGATATTGCGCGACTCACAGGGGCTCAACAGGTTCATAACGGCCAAAATCAATACACAGGAATGAAAAGCGCGCGGGAGCCACGTCGGCAAAGCAAGGAGCAGGTGCTCAACAGGCTGGCGGGCCTATGCTCGCGCAGCGAACAATGCAGCGCCGACATCCTCGTGAAGTTGCGCCGCACCACACTCACGGCCGACGAGCAGTCCGAAATTATGGACACGCTGACTGCGGCAGGGTTTGTCGACGACGCACGCTATGCCCGCAGTTTCGCCAACGATAAAGTCCGGTTTTCCGGGTGGGGACGCCGCAAGATATCCTTGCACCTGGCGGCCAAAAGGATATCCCGGGAACTTATCGACGAGGCACTTGCCGGCATCGAGGCCGACGATTACAAAGAGGCGCTGATACGGACGGCACGCGCCAAGGCCCGTACGCTCGATGTGAGCGACCGCGAGGACCGTGTCAAACTGCTGCGCCATCTTGCCTCGCGCGGCTTCGAGCCGCAGCTGTGCATCCGCGTGGTCGAGGCCATAGAACGCCGGTTGCCATGAATACGACTTCGCTCTTGCTCGATTTTCTGATGCCGCGGCTCTGCCACCTCTGCGGCGAGCGGCTCGCCGGCTCCGAGCGATATATCTGCACAGCATGCGCCGCCCGACTGCCCCGCACCAATTATCATCGGCTTCCCGACAATCCGATGGAACAGCGGTTTGCCGGAATTTTCCCTTTCAAACGTGCCGCCGGGCATTTCTTCTACACGCCGGCATCGGACCCCGCCATCCTGATACATGACCTGAAATACAGGCATTTCCGCAACCTGGGACGATACCTCGGCGAACTGATGGGCCGCGAACTGATGACCTCCGGCTTTCTGGGCGACGCCGACCGTATAATTCCGGTGCCTATGCATTTCCTGAAGCAGGGCATGCGGGGGTACAATCAGACCGAGCAACTCGCCATAGGTCTCTCGGCGGCCACCGGGATTCCCGTCGACACCTCGTTGCGCGCCGTACGTCCGCATAAAACGCAGACCCGGCTGTCGCACGCCCAGCGCATGGACAACACACGCGGCATCTTCCATCTGAAGAATCCCTCGGCGCTTGCCGGCAAACATGTAGTGCTGCTCGACGACGTCTGCACCACAGGCGCCACGCTCACCTCGGCCGCAGAGGCTATGCTCACCGACTGCCCGGGCCTGCGCATCACTCTGCTGACTCTTGCCGTGACTTTCTGACGTAAGCAGGAGTAAAACGGTGCGAATACATCGCTTAGAATTTTGCATATTTTGATTAATTATGTTAAATTTGCCCAGTCTCAACATAGCTTTGTGATTCCGAAAAACTATTCATACGAATCAATGAATCTCGCCAAAAGGATCGGGATCGAAAGAATGTCAACATACTCCTATACTAGGAACAATAGTGAGAGTATGACTGCAGAAGGAGTTGTTCGCGCTGATCTTGAGGGAGCCGTGGGCTCATTCTTAAGTTGGAAGTTCTGGGGGAAAACGGCAGGAGGACTTATGTTCGGTCCGACAGGAGCAGTAATGACTGCTTCAAAAGAAATTGTAAAAGGTGCTATCGTAGGAAGTGGCGTCAATGTTATCAGCGGCCTAATATGGTAATAATTGGAAGTATCATTCTGTGTATATGCTCAATAATTTTGATTGCATGCCAGAGGATACCCATATCTGAAAGCAAGAGATATACCATACGTTTTCTCTGCTGCATTATGATTATCTATAGCGGAGTCTCGGTAATACAAGGTATAGCAGATATTCCATGGCTATTATCTCTCTTGATTTCTGCCTGTTATTTGTTTATATTATCCCGCTTATGGCATAGTTGAGCTATAAGTTTTAGCTCATCGAGCGGGAGCGAGATAAAAGGCTGTGTCGTAAAGTTTGACACAGCCTCTTTAGTTTTCCATATCGACTGCCTCAAGACCTTATTATCAATCGTCATCCCCGAAATAATTACAATACGAAGTGAAAAGTTTATTATCGACCCTGAAAATTGAGTTCTTCAAAAGAATAAGCTAATTTTGCACTTGCAAGTTGACTCATTAAGTGTGAAAAGGTAAAAAGAGTCGGTTTATTCTTGCATTTATCGCCCACAAAATGTAAATTTGCAGTTTCGAAAGAATATGCGGGACGATTCGCACAAAAAACCAACAAAGTCCAATACGATATAATTATGACAAAACCCGATCGTCAACTTGCAGAAAAACTGCTAAAAATCAGCGCCATAAAGCTACAGCCGGACATTCCGTTCGTATGGGGTTCGGGTTGGAACTCTCCCATTTACAATGACAACCGTCGCATACTGTCCTATCCTGACGTCCGTAATTATGTCAAGGTAGAGATAGCCAAAAACATCATAGAGCACTTCGGCAACGCCGATGTTATAGCGAGCGTATCGACGGCATCGATACCGTTGGGCGCTCTTGTGGCCGACACGCTGGGCCTCCCCTTTATATTCGTGCGCGAGACGCCGAAAGACCATGGACTCGAGAACCTGATCGAAGGCAACCTGAAGCCTGGCCAGAAAGTGGCCATGATAGAGGACGTCATCTCCACGGCCGGAGGTACGCTGAGAGCCACCGAGGTGATCAACAATGCCGGCGGTGAAGTCCTTGGCGGCGTAGCCGTGTTCCATTATGAGTTCCCGATGGCCGTAAAACGTCTCAACGACACCAATGTCGACATGATTGCCCTCTGCACCTACAACTCGATGGTCGAGGCGGCTGTCGATATGAAGTACATCGAACCCGGAGATGTCGAAACTCTGAAAGCCTGGCGCAAAGACCCGGCCAACTGGGTGCCCGACACCGACAATTTTTCGAAACTGACAAACCTTTAGAGATGGCTGAATACAAAAGCAGTCCCGTGTCGTTGCACCGCAGCGCCGAGGACTTATACAAGAAACTGACAAACCTCGCGGGTCTGAAAGAGGCTATCAGCGGCATTCCTGCCGACCAGATTCCGGAAGACAAGCTTCACCTGCTCGACGAAATCATCGTTGAAGGCGATTCCATCACGATCCCCGGCGGTCCGACCGGCCCAATCACGCTGACCCGGGCCGAGTGCGTCGAGCCCAGCTCGGTAAGCTACAAGGGAGTGAACACGCCCGTGCCCCTGACTCTCACAGCGCAGATACAGAGTACGGGCGCAGACAGTTGCGAGGTGACGGTATGTGTGGACATCAAGGTTCCCGCCATGCTGAAACCGATGCTGAACGGACCGATGGAGAAAATGGTCAACGAGGTCGCCGGCCATCTCCGCTCACTTCAATAACGTTGAAAAGCCGGATATACATACGGATACTTGCAGCGGCTGCAGTAGTGACTGCGGCCGCATGCAATACTATAGATTCCGACCGGATTCCGGCCTATCCTGTCAACATCAACCTCACGCCGCAGGGGAATTGGGATGTCTACGGAGTTGCCGGCATCGGTGACTCCCGCTGCTTTGTCCGCGACGAGCGGCGCCCCTCGAATTTCCCCTGGACAGCACAGACCCGCACCGGATACGGCGGTGTGCTGCTGGTACGCGGCAACGATGTCTTCACCAACGAAAGCGACGTGCCCCTGGCCTACGACATGGCCTGCCCCGTGGAATGCCGCCAGAGCGTGCGCGTGGAGATGACCGAAATCGAAGGAAAACCGCTTCCCATGGCGCAATGCCCCGTCTGCAAGTCGGTCTACGACGTGCTTATGGGCGCCGGCAGACCCGTGGCCGGTCCGGCACTGACCGACAACTACGGACTGCGGATTTACCAATGCTATCCGCCGGCCAACGGTATGGGAGGATACCTGATCACTAACCGACAATAACTGACCGAATGGGTTTTCTGGAAGGCATACTCTACATGTTATGGCGCGGCATTGCCATCGGCGTCATAATCTCGGCCCCGATGGGGCCGGTGGGTATCCTTTGCATTCAGCGCACGCTTGCCAAGGGCCGACGCACCGGATTCTATACCGGTGTCGGCGCCGCAATCTCCGACCTGTTCTACTGTCTGCTCACCGGCTTCGGCCTTTCATTTATCGAGGAATTTCTTGAACGCAACCAGAACGTGATCCAGATTATCGGATCGGTGGTGCTGATAGGCTTCGCCGTATATCTGTTCCGGTCCAATCCGTCGCGCAGCATCAAAAAGCCCGGAGAATCCGACGGCTCGCCCAAACGCGACATAATCAACGGATTCCTCTTTACCGTTTCCAACCCGCTGATAATCTTCCTTATAATCGGACTCTTCGCCCGGTTCAATTTCCTGCTTCCCGAGATACAGCTGGGTCATTACATCGTAGGCTTCATCTGCATCATCGCCGGCGCTTTGGGCTGGTGGTGGATGGTCACATTCTTTGTCGACAAGGTCCGGTCACATTTCAACCTGCGCAGCATGTGGCTCATCAACAAGATCATAGGCTCGGTGATCGCCATTTTCGGCATAGTCGGCATCATCACGGCCGTGTCGGGTATGGTCAACGCGGCCACGCGCCAGACGCTCTATCTCAACTCCGTGCGCGGATTCGGCGGAGACGGTCACGCCAACGGAACGGGGCTTATGATCGACGGCAACGATGCCGATCCGCAATATGAACTCGAGCTGACCGGAACGGATTTCACCTTTGATTTCCGGGCCCGCAATCTGCACAACGACGCAGCCGCGAGATACGACACCGGCCATGGCAAGGTGCGGAATCCCGGTTGGGCGGTCAGCATCTGCTCGCCCCACGACACGGTGGCGATACGGTTCAGGACTATCGACGACTTCCGCGACGATCTGGGCCCGAAAGCGCTGACAGTAAAAGCAACGCGGGGCGACAGCCTATGCTTCAGCGCCGGACTCCGCGACAATCTGGACTGGGGTACGGGATGGAACGCCTATTCCGTGGTATTGAAGGAAGGGAAACTGCAGCTTCTGGGCGGCGAACGCCGTCTGCATCCCATTTTCGACATCGACGCGGCCGGATTCGTACCCTCGTCCATAAGCATCTCTGCCGATCCGGGTGCGCTCGTGGAGGCCGACTGGATGGAGCTGACGCAGGCCCCTAAAATGAACGCCGAGATGGGATATGTAGCCGATCCCGACGTGATGCATTCCTACATTCAGCGCAGCGAGGACGACCTGGAGGGCGTATGGGAAATCTGGGAGCGTTCGCTCGACGAGGACCAGCTGACTATGGGCGGAAAATACAGACTCCTGATCGCCGACAACGGCAGCTATTACGAAATTATCTATTTGGACGGAGCCTCGAAATATCCGGGTCACTGGACTCCCGGCAAGCTCAAGGCAGTGATGAAACCGACAAGTTTCCGCAACGTTTTCGACGTCACCTGGTACGATGCCGCCGGCAATGAAGTGGATACGGAAATCAAGGCGCAGTACCTCGACCCGTCGCTGATCACGATCCAGTTTCCCTACCTGCAGTCGAGCCTTCAGCTCCGGAAGGTCATGACAAATCTCTGATTTTCAGCCAGACGGACTTCTGACAGAAACGGCGACGTCCGACTGTAACGGCGACGTGGACGTCGCCACCCCAGTAGACTCTGGAATGACGACGGCCACGTCGTCAACTTATCAACCAGGTTTACCAATGTCCGGAAGCACCGCCGCCACCTGTCATACCGCCTCCGAAACCACCTCCGAAACTTCCACCACCGCCGCCACCGCGGCCCATCGATCCAAGAATCGCTCCGGCAGCCAGTGCCGCGCCCGTTCCGTCCGACTTGCGCGGAATCTTGTACGGCTTGCTCTCACGGTGATGACAGAACTCGCATTCGTAGATTTTCTCACCCCAGCCCTCGCGGGTCGTAGTGGGCTGCACGCGGATCACATCGCTGACAAGCCGCATCGCAACCGTATGACATTTAG
>JAQXIE010000021.1 GCA_029007645.1 Bacteroidales bacterium | reverse complement strand
TTTATTGTTAAATCAGATAAAGGCGGTTATTGCTCGCGACCTCATCGGCTATCAGGGAATGATCCGGATTCTCAATACGTCTGACAAGACTGTCCTGAAGGCCATTGAGAAACTGCAAAGAGGAGAATCGCCCGTAAATATCCCTAAACCTAAAAAATAAGGAGCGATGGAAAAGAATGATATCAGAAGGAAAATCAAGGCAATGCGATCCATGTTGCTTGACATTGAAAAGGAAGTTGCCGCCGAGGAAGTCTTCTCCCGGCTGGAGAATACTGCAGCATTTATGGTGGCTCAGAAGATCCTTATGTATCATTCATTGCCCGATGAACTGCCCACAAGGAAGTTCCTGATGAAATGGAAGGACCGGAAGCAGTTCTATCTCCCGAGGGTAAACGGCGTCAATCTTGAGGTTCTGCCTTATGACGAATCGCATCTGGAACTCGGTTCATTCCATATCGAGGAACCGGTGGGCGACAATTTCATCGACCCGGAGGAGCTGGAGCTTATAGTGGTGCCTGCTGTGGCCTACGACCGACGGGGGATGCGGCTGGGCCGCGGCAAAGGGTTCTACGACCGACTTCTGTCGCATGTCAAAGCGACAAAAGTCGGCGTCGGATATGATTTCCAGCTGTTTGATGAAATTCCTTCCGAACCCCACGACGTGCCGATGGATCTGGTTATTACACCGCGTGTGGTGATCGGCAAGCCGCGACATTGACAGAACCGCCGGAGTTGTCCGGCTAAATATGCGATTAAAATACCAATACAACTTGATATGATAAAACAATTTTTGACAATGGTGTTGACAGCTACAATGGCTGTCGCAGCGCTGGCACAGACTCCTACGCCCATCCCGTTGAGTAAGGATGTGCGTCACGGTCAGCTTCCCAATGGATTGAATTACTATATTCTCCATAATGAGGAGCCTAAAGAGCGTGTGAATTTCTACATCGCTCAGAAAGTCGGTTCCACTCTCGAGACTCCGGAGCAGCTTGGTCTGGCTCATTTCCTTGAGCATATGGCCTTTAACGGCACTGCCCATTATCCGGGCAAGAATATGCTCAATTATCTGCAGAGCAAGGGTATCCGCTTCGGTGCAGATATCAACGCATATACCAGCTTCGACGAGACGGTCTATAACATCAACAATGTGCCGAGCACCGACAAGGCGCTGATGGACAGCGTGCTGCTTGTGCTGAGCGACTGGAGCGGCAGCATTCTTCTTGAGGAGGATGAAATCAATGCCGAGCGTGGCGTGATCGAAGAGGAATGGCGTGCGCGCAACAACGCTCAGAGCCGCATGATCGAAAGCATTCTGCCTCAGATCTACAAGGAATATCAGTATCAGCAGACGCCTATCGGCAAGATGGAGATTGTCCGCAATTTCCCGCCCAAGGCTATCCGCGATTACTACCACAAATGGTATCGCCCGGATCAGCAGGGTATTGTCATTGTGGGTGATATGGATGCCGAGGAGATGGAGAAGAAGGTTGTGGAGCTTTTCTCGAAGATTCCTATGCTCGAAAATGCCGCCGAGCGCGTATATCCTACGGTCAGCGACAATGAGGCTCCGATTTTCGCGCAGTTCGCTGACAAGGAATATCCGTATACCATGATGATGGTATCGTTCAAGAGCGACAAGATTCCCTTTGAATACCGCAACACTGACATGGCTTTCGTCCAGGAATCGGTGCTTTTCCCTCTCATTTCAAAGATGATCAACAATCGTCTGAACGAATATTCGCAGAAGCCCGAGTGCAAGTATTCCTACGCCGGTGTGGCCTTTGAGGATTTCATGGTATCGAAAACCAAGGCGGCGTTCACTATCACAATCGTTGCGAAGAATACGCTGAAAGAAGCCTATGAGGATGCTCTGGCCATTGTGGCTCGTGCCTGCAAGACAGGCTTCATGCCCGGTGAGCTGGATCGTGCCCGCGATGAGATGCTTGCCAATTATGAGAAGGCTTATAACGAGCGCAATAAGACCAACACCGAGACTCTGGCTGAGAAACTGATCCGTACGTTCGTAGACAACGAACCGTATGCCGGTGCCGAAGGCGAGTACAACATCATGAAGCAGATGCTTCCCGGAATCCCCGTTCAGGCCATCAATATGCTGTGCGCTCAGCTTCTGACTCCCAACAATCAGGTGATTATTATTTCGCGTCCGGAACGTGAAGGAATGGAGATGATTGAGGAGAGCGTAGTGACCGGCGACCTGAACCGTATCCTCAATGCAGAATATGAACCGTACGTCGACGAGGTTCTTCCCGAAAGCATTCTCAAGAATCAGCCCAAGGCCGGAAAGGTAAAGAGCCAGAAGCCCGGTAAGTTCGGTACTACCGAATTTACTCTCTCGAACGGTGCTAAAGTTATTGTTAAGAATACAGACTTCTCGGCCGACGAGATTCTCTTCTCGGCTGTCAAGAAGGGTGGCCGTAACATCTATCCAGAAGCCTCGGCTGCTGACGTTAATCTGATTAACGACGCGTTCGAGACCTGCAAGGTGGGCGAATACAAGGCCTCCACGATCAACAAGTATCTTGCCGGCAAGAAAGTCAGCCTGACTTTCAACATCGGCAACATGTCGTCGACAATGACCGGCTCGAGTACCGTCAAGGATCTGCCTTACATGATGGAATTGCTCTATGGCTACTTCACCGATCTGCAGCCCGACCAGGAAGCTTATGACGCTACGATGTCGGCAAACATCTCCGTGCTGCAGGAGCAGGAGAAGAGCCCCAACTACATCTTCCAGTTGCGTCTGGCTAAAGCCCGCGCATGCAACAATCCGATGTATGTCTCCGTTCCCTCGGTTGATCTGATCAAGAGCGCCGATTATGCAAAGATGGTCAACATGGCCAAGAGCGCTATGTCGAATGCCGCTGACTATACATTCCTTTTCGTCGGAAATGTGGATGAGAATACACTGAAGCCTCTGCTCGAGAAATATGTGGCATCTCTGCCAAGCAAGGGTAAAGCCATCGAGGCAAAATCCCTGCGTCAGACTCCCGCTGTCCAGGGTCAGGTTGACGTGAAGTTCGACCAGCCGATGGAGACTCCTTCCACTCAGCTGTTCGTATCGTTCGACAACAATGATGTCCCATTCAACGTCCAGAACGATATCATGATTTCATCGATAGGCGAGCTTCTCAGCAACATCTATACCGACACACTGCGCGAGGAAGAGGGCGGCACATACAGTCCCTATGCTTTCGGTTCGTTCAACATGTACAACGGTTATTGGTCGCTCAATTATCTGGTGCAGACCAACGCAGATGTTCAGCAGAAACTTATGGACCGTGCCGATGCCGAACTGCGCAAACTTCTCAGCGACGGCGCCGATGAGGTCAACTTCAATAAGGTTAAGCAGGCCAACATCAAGCAGAACGAGATCAACGAACGTACCAATAGCTATTGGAACAACGGACTTATCTCCTATGTCCTGGGTCACGACGTGATCTCGGGCCGCAAGGAGACCATCAACTCGATGACTCTGAGCGGACTGAACGCCTTTATGAAGAAACTTGACATTAACAAGAACAAACTGGAATTCGTAATGACCGGAGTCCCCGTGAAGAAATAATCCTTCAGCAGGACTGAAACAATCAATACCCCCGTGGCATTGTACAACCGTCCGCGATAGCGTGTAGGCCATAAAAAGATAGCCGTCCAGATTTTTGGGCGGCTATTTTTGTGATGGTTTCCAACGGTCAGGGAGCAACCCTCTGTATTTT
>JAQXIE010000020.1 GCA_029007645.1 Bacteroidales bacterium | reverse complement strand
TAGCTCGTTGGGCTCATAACCCAAAGGTCGCAGGTTCGAGTCCTGCCCCCGCCACTAACAAGTCTCGAGCAATCGGGACTTTTTTCGTATCGGTATGGAGGTAGTTTACGAGGATAATCATCTGATCATAGTTGATAAGGCTGTGGGTGAGATCGTGCAGGGTGACAAGACCGGCGACAAACCGCTGTCGGAGATCGTCAAGGAATATATCAAGGAGAAGTATGCCAAGCCGGGAAACGTGTTCTGTGGCGTGGTGCATCGTCTGGACCGGCCGGTGTCCGGACTGGTGGTGTTGGCACGGACATCCAAGGCGCTGGAAAGGATGAACCGTATGTTCCGTGACGGCGAAGTGCACAAAACCTACTGGGCTCTTGTGCAGGGACAGCCCAAAGAACCGGAAGCATTGCTCGAAGACTGGCTTGTGTCCGACGGACGCATCAACAAGACGTTCGTGACCCGGGAAGGCACTCGTGACGCCAAACTCGCGCGCCTGGAATACAAGACAATAGCCCGGGGTGACCGTTACACGCTGCTCGAAGTGAAACTGCTCACCGGCCGCAAGCATCAGATACGCGCACAGCTTGCTAACATAGGCTGTCCCATCAAGGGAGACCTGAAATATGGCGCCAGGCGCTCCAATCCCGACGGCGGCATCTCGCTGCAATCGCATTCCATCGAATTCATACATCCCGTCAGCAAGCAGGAGGTTCGTCTGGAACTCCCTCCCACGCCCGAAATGCAGAAAATATTGGGCTGAGAAGCCATATTTATAAAATTTTTTGTACTTTTGCACAAAGTATACCACTGTGTGTAAAAATAACGGTATGCTTATATGTGTAAGAAATGGTAAAGAAGACTCGCGACAGATTCATTGAAGTGGCCCGTTCGCTGTTTGCAAGACAGGGAGTGGAGAACACCACCATGAACGATATCGCGACGGCATCCGACAAGGGTCGGCGTACCATATACACTTATTTCAAATCCAAGACCGAAATATTCAACGCGGTGATCGAGAGCGAGACCGACGATCTGCTGAAATCGCTGCGGATGATCGCCGCCCGTCCCGGCAATGCCCCCGACAAACTCAGCGAGTATGTGGCCGTGCGTCTGGAAAAAATGAAGGAGGTCGTGTCGCGCAACGGATCGCTCCGCGCCGGCTTCTTCAGAGACGTCCGCAAGGTGGACCGCGCCAGAAATATCATCGCCTCCAAAGAAGTCAGCCTCTTGATGAGCATCCTGCAGGAAGGCAAGGACGCCGGCGATTTCAATATGGACAATGTGAAGGATACCGCGATCGTGATCACCAATATGATACATGGCATGGATGTGCCATACATCCGCAACACGCTGGCACAATACGGCATCGGAAAAGAGAAAATTGTTTCAATGGTGACCGACCTGATATTCAACGGGATCCGCAATGTAAACTAATAAATTAGTTTAAACAACTTCAAAGGATAAAACACAACAATAATGAAATTACTTGAAGGAAAAGTGGCAGTGATCACAGGAGCTGCCCGTGGCATCGGCAAGGAGATAGCCCTGAAGTTTGCATCCGAGGGATGTGATATCGCATTCACAGACCTGGTGATCGACGAGAACGGCAAGAAGACCGAGGAGGAGATTCTGGCCTATGGGGTGAAATGCAAGGGTTATGCGTCGAATGCAGCGGATTTTGCAGCAACCGAAGCAACTGTGCAGGAAATCAAGAAGGATTTCGGCCGCATCGATATTCTGGTGAACAACGCCGGAATCACCAAAGACGGACTGATGCTGCGCATGACCGAGCAGCAGTGGGACGCCGTGATTGCAGTCAATCTGAAATCCGCATTCAATTATATACACGCCGTTCTGCCCATCATGATGCGTCAGAAGAGCGGATCGATCATCAACATGGCATCGGTAGTGGGTGTTCACGGCAATGCCGGACAGGCCAACTACGCCGCATCGAAGGCCGGTCTGATCGCGCTGGCCAAGAGCATCGCCCAGGAGGTCGGATCGCGTGGCATCCGTGCCAACGCCATCGCCCCCGGTTTCATCGAGACGGCCATGACTGCAGCTCTGCCCGACGACATCCGCGCCGAATGGGTACAGAAAATTCCATTGCGCCGCGGTGGTAAGGTCGAGGATATCGCCAATGTAGCCACTTTCCTCGCTTCCGATATGTCGAGCTACGTTTCCGGTCAGGTTATCCAGGTCGACGGCGGCATGAACATGTAAAAAACGCTATGCGTCGTGAAGCAATAATTTTGGCCGGCGGTTCCGGAACACGGGCCGGCGGTGAGATGCCCAAGCAGTTCGTCGAACTGCTGGGCATTCCTATGTTATGGTGGTCGGTACGCGCGTTCCACGCCTACGATCCGTCAACGGCCATAACGATTGTGATGCATCCCGGTTTTTTCGACCTCTGGGACATATTGTATGCCCGGCTGCCCGAGACTGACCGCCGTATTCCGGTGCGTCTGGTGTGCGGTGGCCGTGACCGCAGTCACTCGGTTGAAAACGGTCTGATGGGCATTGAGAATCTGCAGGACGCGCTTGTGGCTGTGCATGACGCGGCCCGGCCGTTGCTGTCGCGCGATTTGGTAGCCCGCTGCTGGGAGATTGCCGGACAGAAGGGGAGCGCCGTACCTTGCTGCCCGGAGGTTAACTCGCTCAGACGCGTTTCGGACGGGGGAACCGTTCCGATGGACCGCGACGGCATTCTCGTGGTTCAGACCCCTCAGGTGTTCCGCGGAGATTGGCTTGAGGACGCCTACCGGCGCCGACAGTCCGACGCCGCATTCACCGACGATGCCTCGCTGGTACAGGCCGCCGGTTATCCGGTGACCGTATGTGACGGCGATCCCGCAAACATCAAAGTCACTACGCCCGTCGATTTCACAATAGCGACGGCTCTGATGCAGGCAGTATTTAAACATTAAGAATGATTCCGTTCGAGGATACCGACATAGTTTATCTGAAAGGGGTCGGCCCGGCACGCGCCAAGCTTCTAAGCGACGAGTTCGGCATAAAGACCTTCAGGGATCTGCTCTACACCTTCCCGTTCCGATATGTCGACAAGAGTCGGTTCTATCGGATCAGGGAGTTCAGCGGGGAAATGCCGCATGTGCAGGTGTGCGGACAGTTTGTGCAGATCGGCCTCGAGGGGGAGGGCGCACGTCAGCGCCTGCGCGGCATATTCAGCGACGGCGAGCGCTTGATGGAATGCGTATGGTTCAGCCGCGTGCGTGCTCTCAAGGACTTTTATAAGATAGGCAGGCCTTATGTGATTTTCGGCAAACCGTCGGAGTATCGCGGCGTATGGTCGATATCCCATCCCGAGGTTTCCGACTATGACAGCACCAAGCCTCCCACCGGATTCTGCGGAGTCTACAATATGACGGAGACGGCTCGCAAAAAAGGTCTTACGGCCAAGAGTCTGGGCACCTTGGCGCGCACTGCGTTGTCGCATCCCGGATTTGCGCGGTTGCGCGAGACATTGCCTCCCGAGGTCTGTAGCCATTATCATCTGATGCCGTTGTCCGAAACGCTGCGACAGCTGCATTTTCCGACATCGGCCGAGCAGCTGCGCAAGGCCCGTGAACGAATGAAGTTCGAGGAGCTGTTCTATCTGCAGCTGAACATCCTGCGCTTTTCGCGTGAGCGGGGACGCCGCATAGCCGGTATTCCGTTCTCGAAAATCGGTCCGAAATTCAATGATTATTACGGCCGCTGCATACCCTTCGAACTGACTGGGGCGCAGAAAAGGGTGCTCCATGAAATTCGCGACGACATGCGCAACGGACGACAGATGAACCGTTTGCTGCAGGGCGACGTCGGCTCGGGCAAGACGATGGTGGCGTTCATGACGATGCTTATGGCTGTTGACAACGGATGTCAGGGCGCGCTGATGGCTCCCACGGAGATATTGGCCACACAGCATTACGAGACATTGCGCGGCTGGGGCGAGCAGGTAGGCGTGCGCGTCGAACTGCTGACGGGAAGCACTCGCGCCAAGGCGCGCCGGGAGTTGCATGCGGCGCTCGAGAGTGGTGAGATCGACATTCTGGTCGGAACCCATGCCTTGCTGGAGGAGAAGGTTAAGTTCCATCGGCTCGGTGTAGCCGTGATCGATGAACAGCACAGATTCGGCGTGGCTCAGCGTGCCAGGATGTGGAGCAAGGGGACAACGGCTCCGCATGTTCTTGTCATGACGGCGACTCCCATACCGCGCACGCTGGCCATGACTCTCTACGGCGATCTTGACGTGTCGGTGATCGATGAACTGCCTCCCGGCCGCAAACCGATCGATACACGCTTGCGATACGAGGACAACCGTATGGAGGTTTATCGGCTGGTCTCCAACGAACTTAAGGCCGGTCGTCAGGTCTATGTGGTATATCCGTTGGTAAAGGAGAATGAGAAACTCGACTTGAAAAGCGTCGAGGAAGGCCGTGAACGGCTGATCGGACTCTTCCCGGAATGGAAAGTGGGCATGGTGCACGGCAAGATGTCGCCCGAAGCCAAGGACCGGGAGATGGGTCGCTTTGTCCGCAACGAGACCCAGATACTGGTGGCCACAACGGTGATCGAGGTGGGTGTGAACGTGCCGAACGCATCGGTGATGCTGATCGAGAACGCCGAGCGGTTCGGCCTGTCGCAGCTGCATCAGCTGCGTGGGCGCGTGGGCCGCGGCGCCGACCACAGCTACTGCGTGCTGATGACCCGATACAATATTGGCGGCGATACCCGCAAACGCCTCAATGTGATGGTCGAGACCACCGACGGCTTTGTCGTGTCGGAGGCCGATATGAAGATGCGCGGCCCCGGTGACATGGAGGGCACGCAGCAGAGCGGTGAGGCGTTCGACCTGCGTGTGGCAAATCTGGCCACCGACGGCCAGATCCTGAATATAGCCCGCGAAGCCGCCGACAAGGTGCTGAACGGACGTCCCGAACTGGTGACGGCACCCGGAAACGACAAATCGCTGCAGAGCGGCGTAATTGAAATCAGTGACGCTTCGGCCGATACATTGACCCGCGAATTGCGTTATAGATTTCAGAGACAGTTTGATTGGTCACAGATATCATGAGAGAAAAGGAATTTCTGCCGCAGATCCAGACGCGGCTCGGTATAGAGGAACTGAACGAGATGCAGCGCCGCATGCTGGCGGCAGGCACCGAAGGCCGGGATCTAATCCTGCTGTCGCCGACCGGCACCGGCAAGACCCTGGCATTCATATTGCCCGTGCTCAAAATGCTCCGGCCGTCGACGGGGCGCGTGCAGGCGGTGGTAATCGCACCTTCGCGCGAGCTGGTGATGCAGATAGCCGGCGTGCTGCAGAAGATAGGCGCCGGCATGAAAACCACACCCCTCTACGGCGGCCACAAATTCGAGGATGAGGAGAACTCCCTCAAAGCGGGCTGCGACATTGTGGTGGCCACGCCCGGACGCCTTCTCGACCATCTGAAACGGCGTACGTTCGATGCGTTGCCAACCCGCATTCTGGTGCTCGACGAGTTCGACAAGAGCCTTGAACTCGGGTTCGAGGAGGAGATGCGCAAAATCAGCAACCGTCTCAAGAATGTGAGCCACATGATAATGACGTCGGCCACCCGGGCCGATGTACTGCCCGAGTTTCTGAAACTGAACAATCCGCTGACGCTGGACTATCTGGGCGAGAACCGGAACCTGCGCGGCCGGATACGGGTGCATCGCGTCGATGCCGACAGCAAAGACAAACTGGAGTCGCTGCGCGTGCTGATCGATAACATCTGGGCCGACGGACAGGCCGGCGAACGGGCCATAGTGTTCGTAAACCATCGCGAAAGTGCCGAACGGGTCGCGGCGTACCTCGAAAAGCAGGGATATCCAGCCGTGCTGTATCATGGCGCCATGGACCAGCGTGACCGCGAGAGCGCCGTGGCGCGGTTCAACAGCGGAAGCCGTCCGATCCTGGTGGCCACCGACCTTGCGGCGCGTGGCCTCGATATCCGCGAGGTGAAGTCGGTGATTCATTACCATCAGCCGCTGAGCCCGGAGGCCTACACTCACCGTAACGGCCGCACGGCGCGCGTCGATGCCGACGGCGACGTCTATGTGTTGATCGGCCCCGAAGAGAGCGTGAAGGATTATATCGAGACAGACGATACACGCTGGCTTGATCCCGAGAAAACCGCAGGCCCGGTGCCCCGGGTCGAGACCCTATACATCGGAGCCGGCAAGAAGGAGAAACTGTCGAAAGGGGATATCCTGGGATTCCTGGTGAAACAGTGCGGCCTCGAGCCAAATCAGATAGGGGCTATAGATGTGCGCGACCACTATTCACTGACGGCTGTGCGCGATGCCGATATGACCAAGCTTCTTGCTGCCGCCAAAGCCGGGAAAATCAAGGGTAGCCGCCGGCAGGTATCCATTATGTAGTGAATCGGTATAACAGATAGTGGCCCAAATGTAAAGGATTGATGCCTAAATGGAGGGTCCGAGGTCAATTTGAATACCCGCTAAAAGGTATATATGGAAATTTTTTTGTAATTTTGCACGAAATATTGTAATGTGTGTCCGGTGGCAAATGCCGGATGCGATAGCATCGATTAATAAATAAGATCAATATAAAGCAAAAAAACACGATGAGCAAGGAAAAGAAATTTCTGACGTGCGACGGCAATCAGGCCGCAGCGCACATCAGTTACATGTTCAGCGAGGTTGCAGCGATCTATCCCATCACGCCGTCGTCGACGATGGCCGAGCATGTGGATGACTGGGCTGCAGCCGGCCGGAAGAACATCTTCGGCGAGACAGTGCTGGTACAGGAAATGCAGAGCGAGGGTGGAGCGGCAGGTGCCGTTCACGGTTCGTTGCAGGCCGGCGCGCTGACCACTACGTATACTGCTTCGCAGGGATTGCTGCTGATGATCCCCAACATGTATAAGATCGCGGGCGAATTCCTGCCCTGTGTATTCCATGTTTCGGCCCGTTCGCTGGCAAGCCATGCGCTGAACATCTTCGGCGACCATCAGGATGTCATGTCAACCCGTCAGACAGGTTTCGCCCTCTTCTGCGAGGGCTCTGTTCAGGAGGTCATGGACCTTGCCGCGGTTGCTCATCTGTCGGCCATCAAGGGCCGCGTGCCTTTCCTCAACTTCTTCGACGGTTTCCGCACATCGCACGAGATCCAGAAGATCGAGGCCATGAGCGAGGAAGACCTCAAGCCGCTGATCGACTGGGAGGCTCTGGCCGAGTTCCGCAAGGGCGCCCTTAACCCCGACGCCCCTGTTGCCCGCGGTATGGCCGAGAATCCCGACGTATTCTTCCAGCACAAGGAGGCAGGCAACAAGCATTACGAAGCTCTGCCTGAGATCGTGGAGAACTATATCAAGGAGATCAACAAGATCACGGGCCGCAACTACGGTCTGTTCGACTATTACGGAGATCCCGAGGCCGATCGCGTTGTCATCGCTATGGGCAGCGTGACACAGGCTCTGCAGGAGACTGTCGATTACCTGCGTGCCAAGGGCGAGAAGGTCGGTATCGTTGCCGTCCATCTGTACCGTCCTTTCAGCGCCAAGCACTTCCTGGCTGCCGTTCCGGCTACGGCCAGGAAAATCGCTGTCCTGGACCGTACCAAGGAGCCCGGCGCAAACGGCGAGCCCCTCTATCTCGATGTCAAGGACTGCTACTACGGCAAGGAGAATGCTCCGTTGATCGTAGGCGGCCGCTATGGTCTCGGTTCAAAGGACACGACTCCCGCTCAGCTTGTCGAGGTGTTCGACAATCTCAAGGCCGACCAGCCCATGGACCACTTCACCATCGGTATCAATGACGATGTGACAAACCTGTCGCTCCCCGTCGGTCCCGAAATCAATACCGGTGATGCCAACATGTTCCAGGCCAAGTTCTACGGCCTCGGCTCGGACGGTACGGTAGGTGCCAACAAGAACTCCGTGAAGATCATCGGCGAGAACACCGACAAATATTGCCAGGCTTACTTCGCATACGACTCGAAGAAATCGGGTGGTTTCACCTGCTCGCACCTGCGTTTCGGCGACACTCCGATCCGCTCGACTTATCTGGTGAACACTCCCAACTTCATCGCTTGCCACGTACAGGCTTACCTGCATATGTACGATGTGACACGCGGTCTGCAGCCCAACGGTACGTTCCTTCTCAATACCATCTGGGAGGGCGACGAGCTGGTTAAGAACCTGCCCAACAAGGTTAAGCGCTACTTCGCTCAGAACAATATCACGGTTTACTACATCAACGCCACTAAGATCGGTCAGGAAATCGGTCTCGGCAACCGTACGAATACCATCCTTCAGTCCGCATTCTTCCGCATCACCGAGGTTATCCCCGTTGATCTGGCTATCGAACAGATGAAGAAGTTCATCGTGAAGTCCTACGGCAAGAAGGGCGAGAAGGTAGTCAGCATGAACAATCAGGCCGTCGACCGCGGTGGTGAGTATCACAAGCTGGACGTTGATCCCGCATGGGCAAATCTGGCCGATGACGCTCCGACTGCAACACCGGCTCCCGAGTTCATCGAAACTGTTGTCCGTCCCATCAACGCACAGGACGGCGACCTGCTTCCGGTAAGCAAATTCGTCGACAATGCCGACGGTACATGGATGCAGGGCACTGCCGCTTACGAGAAGCGCGGTGTGGCTGCCTTCGTTCCCGAATGGAATCCCGAGAACTGTATCCAGTGTAACAAGTGTTCGCTGGTTTGTCCTCACGCTGCCATCCGTCCGTTCGTTCTGACTCCCGAGGAAATGGCTGCATCTCCTCTGGAAGAGAACCAGACCATCCCGGCAATGGGCAAGACCATGACCGGCATGCGTTTCGTTCAGCAGGTTGACGTTATGGACTGCCTGGGTTGCGGCAACTGTGTTGATGTCTGCCCCGGCAAGAAGGGCAACAAGGCACTTTCGATGCAGCCCCTGCAGAGCCAGGAGGGTCAGCAGAAGAATTGGGATTGGCTTGTCAAGAACGTCAAGAGCAAGAAGGATCTGGTCGACATCAAGATGAATGTCAAGAACAGCCAGTTCTCCGAACCCCTGTTCGAGTTCTCAGGCGCCTGTGCAGGTTGCGGCGAGACCCCGTATGTGAAACTGATCAGCCAGCTCTTCGGCGACCGCGAAGTTGTGGCCAATGCCACGGGATGCTCGTCGATCTACTCCGGCTCTGTTCCTTCCACTCCTTACACCAAGAACCAGGAGGGTCACGGTCCGGCATGGGCAAACTCTCTGTTTGAGGACTTCTGCGAGTACGGTCTGGGTATGTACATCGGCTACGAGAAGCTGCGTGACCGCGCCATAGCTCTTGCAACCGAGCTTTCCGAGAACGCCGACGCTCCCGAGGCTTCGCGCGCTGCCGCCAAGGCATGGCTCGAGGCCAAGGACGACGCCAAGGCAAGCCGTCCCGCTGCCGAGGCGCTGATCGCCGCTGTCAAGGAAGGTGCCGACAAGGGTTGCGCTACATGTCAGGGCATCATAAGCATGGAGCATTACCTCACCAAACGCAGCCAGTGGATCATCGGTGGTGACGGCGCAAGCTACGATATAGGCTTCGGCGGTCTCGACCATGTGATCGCTTCCGGCAAGAATGTGAATATCCTGGTGCTCGATACGGAGGTTTACTCCAACACCGGTGGCCAGTCGTCCAAGTCGACTCCTATCGGCGCTATCGCCAAGTTTGCCGCCGCCGGTAAGCGCATCCGCAAGAAAGACCTTGGTCTGATCGCCACCACTTACGGTTACGTATATGTGGCTCAGGTGGCTATGGGTGCCGACAACGCTCAGACGCTCAAGGCTATCCGCGAGGCTGAGGCTTACGACGGTCCTTCGCTGATCATCGCATACGCTCCCTGTATCAACCACGGTATCAAGAAGGGTATGGGTCTGAGCCAGGAAGAGGAACGTCTGGCTGTTGAATGCGGTTACTGGCATCTGTGGCGCTTCAATCCCGAAGCCGAGGCCCAGGGTCAGAATCCTTTCACCCTCGACAGCAAGGAACCCCAGTGGGATAAGTTCGAGGACTTCCTGAAGGGCGAGGTACGATTCGCATCGCTCCAGAAGATGTACCCCGAGCAGGCTGAGGAACTGTTCCAGGCTTGCAAGGACAACGCTATGTGGCGCTACAACAACTACAAGCGTCTGGCAGCCCAGAACTGGGGTACCGATCCCGAGCTGACTCCCGAAGAGGAAGCTCTCCGCAAGAACTGATCGCAAATAGCGACCAAATAAAAATACCGCGTCGGATACCCGGCGCGGTATTTTTATCTTTTACCCTAAGGACCCTAAAGACATTAAGGTCCTTAAGGTCCTTAATGTCTTAGTCCTTTAGATAATATTCGATGGTTGAGACTACGCGTACATTCTTGATGTAGGGGGTGTACTGGTCGCGATCCTCGATCGAGAACTGTCCCTGAGAGGCAGACTTGATCTTGCCGAGTTTCGACTTGGAGTCCTGGGCGAATTTCTGGGCGGCCTTGCGGGCGTTCTTGGTGGCGTCGGCAATCATGTCGGGCTTGATGGTATTGAGCTCGGTGAATTCATAGAGCGTCTGATAGTTGTAATCGCCGGCCACGATGGCGATGCCCTGCGACATCAGTTCGGTCTGCTTGTTCATCAGCTCGTTGACCTTGTCGATCTGCGAGGAAGTCACTACCACTACGGTCGTTACGTTGTAACGGTAGGGTGCGGGCTGGTTGCTGTAGCTGTCGGCTTGCATGTCCTGCACCTTCGGTGCGTTGACATTGTATTCCGACTGGCTGATGCCGTTGTCGCTCAGGAATTTCACTATCGCATTGTCGGTGGCTTGTACCTGCTGGTAGAGCGATGCCAGATCATTGCCGACAAATTTGCTGACGATAGGCCATGTCACCTTGTTGGCCTTGACCTCGCGCTCGCAGAGACCGCGGACTGTCACAACCCTTGAATTGGCCGAAATGCTGCGCACGCCGTTGCCGACGAAGATACCTGCTAAAGTCAGGCCGATACCGACCAACAGCGCCGGCATCCATGAGCCCAGATACTCAATAAAACTTTTCTTCATGATACGTATTATCATAGGTTATTTATACCAATATAACATGCATTCAAAATGAATGTTGCAATAAACGCCGAAAATAGTTAAATTTGCATTCTGAAATCGGCATATCAAGCCGTAAAGCTAAGGAACAGACCCTAAAGACTATGTTAGAGAAGATCGAGGCGCTTCGCGCCGAACTGGAGAATATCAAAGCCGAAACTAAGGAAGCCGTTGAGGAACTGCGTATAAAGTACCTGAGCAAGAAAGGTATGATACCAGCCCTGATGGCCGACTTCCGCAACGTACCCGCAGAACAGAAACGCGAAGTAGGGCAGAAGATCAACGAACTGAAGCAGTTTGCCCAGGATCGTATCAACTCGCTCAAGGAAGCCTTCAACAATTCGGACTCGGATATAGAGTGCGACATTGACCTGACCCGCACTGGTAGCCCTGTCGGCTGCGGTACGCGCCATCCGTTGTCGCTGGTGCGCAACGAGATTCTCGACATATTCGGCAGTATGGGATTCACAGTGGCCGAAGGTCCTGAGATCGAAGATGATTGGCATGTGTTCGAAAGCCTCAACTTTCCGCCCGATCATCCTGCGCGCGACATGCAGGACACCTTCTTCATCGACCGCGAGAAGGCCGATGTGCTGCTGCGTACCCACACCTCGTCGGTACAGACCCGCGTTATGGAGCATGCCCAGCCGCCGATCCGCATTGTCTGCCCCGGACGCGTTTACCGCAACGAGGCAATTTCGGCCCGCGCGCACTGCTTCTTCCATCAGGTGGAGGGCCTATATATAGACCGCAACGTATCGTTTGCCGACCTGGAGCAGGTGCTTTTGGGATTCGCGCGCCGCATGTTCGGTCCCGAGACCCGCATCCGTCTGCGCCCCTCTTATTTCCCGTTCACCGAGCCATCGGCCGAAATGGACATCAGCTGTCACATCTGCGGCGGCAAGGGTTGCACCCTCTGCAAGGGCACAGGATGGGTGGAGATCCTGGGTTGCGGCATGGTCGATCCCAATGTGCTTAAAAACTGCGGCATAGATCCCGAAGTTTATTCCGGATATGCCTTCGGTATGGGTGTGGAGCGTATCGCCAACCTGAAATACAAGGTTAAGGACCTGCGAATGTTCAGCGAGAACGACGTCCGCTTCCTGGAGGAATTCGCATCGGCGCACTGATGACGATAAAGGAAAGATACGCCCGGGTGCTGGAGACGTTTGCGGAGACGATACCCGAACCGCAGACCGAATTGCATTTCGATTCGCCATATCAGCTGTTATTGGCCGTGATTCTGTCGGCGCAATGCACAGACAAGCGTATCAATATGATTACGCCGGCCTTGTTCGATCGTTTCCCGACGGTTCAGGACTTGGCTGCGGCTACACCCGAGGATGTGTATCCTTTTATACGATCAGTGACATATCCCAATGCAAAAAGTAAGTCGCTTGTGAAGGTGGCGCAGCGATTGGTAGAGGAATTCAACGGCGAGATACCCAGGGACATCGACACGTTGGTGACGTTGCCGGGCGTGGGCCGCAAGACTGCCAATGTGATGCTGGCAGTGCTGTGGAACGAGGCCGCTATGCCCGTGGACACGCACGTGTTTCGTGTCAGCAACCGCATAGGGCTGACCAACAATAGCAGGACCCCGTTATCCACGGAGAAGACCCTATGCAGGCACATAGCGCCCGAGCTGTTGCCTAAAGCGCATCACTGGCTGATACTGCATGGCCGTTACGTGTGCAAGGCCCGCACTCCCGACTGCTACGGCTGCGTCATCTCCGACTATTGCAAATCCTACCCCAAATTCCTGAAAGAATTCGAAGCTAAGTCCGCCGCCAAGAACAAAAATTGATTCCATTATTTCTGAGGCAATGAGATTGCCTGCATCTCCAAAATCTTCGTTTCTCGCACATTCCGCTTGCGGGCTCCCGATCCTAAGCTAATGTGGAATAGAAATTGACTCTGCAAATGAGTTGAGATAGAGGAAAGTGCTGCGGCCTGGGGGGAGTGGCGTCATCGGCGCTATTATCAGAAGTCTGCCTTTAGCGCAGAGTTCGAAATCGTGTGCGCTTGGTTTTTCCCGTTCTCCAAATGGAGCGTTCGAGACTAAGATTATCTTTCCATTGATTTGCTCGCATTGACGCCTGACGGATTTCTCTTCGGGCGAGATAAAGGGCGAAACCAACACTCCTCCATTTTCAGTGAGATGCTTCCAACGTCGGTGCTTGTTCGCTTTTACAAGTTCAGAATCCGAACGGTGAATCACCACCGGCGCCTTGAATGGATTATCCAGCAGTTGCAGGTTGCCGTATGCCTGCCAAAGACTGCCTCCGATCTCAATATTATTGATTCGATTAAAGTAGTCGGGATTAAATCGGCGCACTAATAGGCGATATGGATTTTGTCTGATATATTCAATTATCGTGGATAGCCGATGATACGGTCGCAAATACCGGTCATGGAAGTCAGGAGTAAAAACGTGTTCCAGCAGTGGAAATTCCATTCTTATTAACTGCCCGCACTTCACCTTCATCATTCCGATATAACTCCCGAGCACACGAGGAAGATACTCTCTGGCATAGAGGGCAAAATGAATATGATCAGGCATGATTACATATTGTAGCGGTTGCAGGGAAGAGCAAAGTTTAGGAAAATTCAGAATTTGCGATTCTATAATCTGACCTATGCGGGATCTTTCGATTTTTGGTTGTTCTAAACTTCCGAGAATCCGGCAAAAATCAGGGCATTCCGGTGCTTTGCAAATAGTGATATGATAGATGCACCTGCTTTTATAATCATGCTTTGGATCGCGCCCCATAATTTTCTGAGTTGGCTGTTAATGTTCGATTATCGGCGCAAGCGGCTCATGCGGAAGACGAATCCGCGCACAAAGGCCACAATGCCCGCAATGCGCGCAAAGGCATAATATCCAGGAATATTCGTCTCTCGCACAGTCCGCTTGCGGGCGCCTCAAGGTCCCTTAGAATCTTCTTAAATGCAAATTTAAGAATTATATACCATAAAGCCGCTATCTCGAATTCAAAATCGCCAGCGGAATGCTGAGAAGCATCTCTTCGCCGGTCGCGAATACTAAGGCCGACACCGTGATGATGGCTGCCGCCGATATGAACCGCAGCAGGATGCGTCCCGATGCTCCCGACATGGCAGGCGTGCTGATGCCGGTGAGCAGATTCAGCGTGTCCTTCAGCCGCGGTGTGACGGACAGATTGGAAACTATACGCGGAATTGCACTTTCACGACTGATGGATTCCTGATGTATTTGGCCGATCGTCTTCACAATGGGATTGATGGATATGACAGTAGGCGTATTCATAGTAGTGGAGTAAAAGTTAACTAATCTTAAAAATCTGTCACTTAAAGACTTTTTACATTTGTATAATATAAAAAGCGCAATGAAAGTTTGGACCGCGCAAACAAATTAACGTGAAACGACTCTTGGAATCAAGAATTATTGCTATATTTGTAGCACATAGCTTGAACCCTGCAGGGCGTCCGGACCATATTCAGATGCGAAAAATATGGTCGTTCAGTGCTGCCTGATCGGGGCAATTGGTTAGAAATGAAGCAGATAGGTAAACTGTATTTCAGATATGGGACAATGGGGTCGGCAAAAACGGCCTTGTTGCTCACCACAGCATATAATTTCGAGGAGCGCGGCATGTCGTACAGGTGTTTCAAGCCTGTAGTCGACACGCGTGAGGAACGCAACGTGATCCGTAGCCGCATCGGAATCGAGCGCGAGTGCGGATGGATCTATGCCGACACGAACATGTACGAGGAAATCCGCGCATTGCTTGCCGCCGGCGACGGTCCCCGCTGGGTTCTTATCGACGAGGCGCAGTTCCTGACCGCGCAGCAGGTCGACGAGCTGGCGCGCGCTGTCGATGAGTTCGGTGTCAATGTGATTTGTTACGGTCTGCGGACCGATTTCCGAACAAACCTCTTCGAAGGATCGCGCAGACTTCTTGAGATCGCCGATACCATCGATGAGGTGAAATCCACTTGCACATGCGGACGTAAGACCATCGTCAATGCCCGCGTCAACAGTCAGGGTGAGATCATCACCGAGGGTGAACAGGTCGAGATCGGAGGTAATGACCGCTATATTGCGGTATGCCGCAACTGCTGGCGCAACAAACGCATAGAGCAGAGCCGCAAATGGCGATTGCCGCTCGATGAGGCGGACTGATTTCAGAAACAGATCTTGACTCTAAGAATATGGAAAAATCTATTCGAGCCCGTATAATAGAGCTAATCAGGAGTGAGGTTGTGCCGGCGATGGGATGTACGGAGCCGGCGGCGGTGTCATTATGCGTGGCCCGCGCCACGGAACTGCTCGGAGAGTTGCCCGAACGGATCGAGCTGCGACTCAGCGGCAATATCATCAAGAACGCCATGGGCGTGGGTATTCCGGGCACGGGGATGATCGGATTGCCCATAGCCGTTGCTCTCGGCGCCATTGTCGGTAAGTCGTCCTACGGGCTGGAAGTGCTGAGGGATGTCGATCCGGATTCGTTGAGCCGCGCGCGCATGTATGTGGATGAAAAGAGAATAGTCATAAGCCATAAATCGGACGTGCCTTCGAACCTGCATATAGAAGTCGATGCAGCCAGCGGCGACAATAGGGCCACGGCGGTTATATCGGGCGCGCATACCCAATTCGTTTATCTGGCAAAGGATGGCGAGGTTCTTCTCGACAAGCCGTTGCAGGCCGATTCCGGCAGACGCGATGACATCAAACTGACCGAAGCGATGGTCTACGAGTTTGCCACGACTGCGCCGCTCGATGAGATCTCGTTCATGTACGAAGCTGGGGAAATGAATCTTCGCGCCGCACGCGAAGGTGTGGACGGATCATATGGACATTGCCTGGGAAAGATATTGAAGGAGCATGGCAAAACGCTGTTCGGCGACACGCCCCTGATGCATATGCTGATGATGACCGGTGCGGCATGCGATGCCCGGATGGGCGGTGCGCAGATCGCCGTCATGTCAAATTCCGGCAGCGGAAATCAGGGAATCACAGCGACATTGCCCGTGATGAGCTATGCCATGGAAACAGGCGCTGACCGTGAACGGACTATCCGTGCCCTGACTCTGAGCGGCCTGACAAGCATCTATATCAAACAGAGCCTCGGCCGGTTGTCGGCTTTGTGCGGCTGTGTTGTGGCCAGCACCGGAGCCGCCGGAGGCCTGGTCTATCTGATGGACGGCAGCTACAGTCAGGTGTGCGCGGCTATCAAGAACATGGTGGCGAACCTGACTGGCATGATATGCGACGGTGCCAAACCGAGTTGCGCACTTAAGATCAGTTCCGGAGTCTGTTCGGCAATGATGTCGGCCATGCTGGCCATGAACAATCAGTGCGTCAGCAGTTCCGAGGGAATAATCGACGACGATATCGACACGACCATACATAACCTGACCTCAATCGGTCGGGACGCCATGGAGGAAACCGATAGACAGGTGCTCCGCATTATGGTCGAAAAATAATATAATTAGATTGGGAGCTAAAAGTTACGAATATAAGAAGCCTTTCAGGCTTGAGCTTGGAGGGGAATTGCCGGAGCTGAAGATAGTCTATCACACCTACGGCAAAATGAACGCCTCGCGCGACAATGTGGTGTGGGTATGTCACGCGCTGACGGCGAGCAGCGACGTTGCCGACTGGTGGCCGCACACGGTCGAGAAGGGAGCGTTTCTGGATCCTGACCGCTATTTTGTGGTATGCGCCAATATCATCGGTTCCCCCTACGGGACCACGGCGCCGCAGACGCCCGACCCTCGGACGGGAGAACCTTTGTACGGCGACTTCCCGAAACTGACTATCGGCGATTGGGTCAGGGCACATCAGCTGCTGGCCGATGAGCTTGGAATCAGCCATATCCATCGGCTTGTGGGCTGTTCGGTAGGCGGTTTCCAGGCCATGGAATGGGCCGTGAGAGAACCGGACCGGTTCGGAGAACTGGTGCTTCTGGCCACATCGGCCAAGGCGTCGCCATGGCTCATCGCCGCCGACGAGACGCAGCGCATGGCCATCTTCAGCGATCCGACCTACGGCGAGAAGCGTGCCGACGCTGCCCGCAACGGACTTGCCGCGGCCCGTGCCATCGCAATGCTGACTTACCGCAGCCCCGAGGGCTACAACAACAGTCAGCAGGACCCCCCCGACCTGCCCGCCGGAGGCGTGCACCGCGCATGTACGTATCAGCAGCATCAGGGCGACAAACTTTGCCGCCGATTCAATGTCTATAGTTATGTGACGATCCTTGATGCCTTTGACACGCATGACATAGGCCGCGGACGTGGCGGAGTCAAAAAGGCTCTGCAGCGTCTGACGATGCCGGCGATCGTTGTCGGCCTTACAACCGACATCTGTTTCACACCCGAGGAGATGCGCGAACTGGGCGCGATGCTCCCGAATTCAAAATATTACGAGATTGCTTCGCTGTTCGGTCACGACGGTTTCCTCGTGGAATATGAGCAGCTGAATCGTTTGCTAACGAAAAAATAACGCCACTATGGAACAATACAGCAAGGACAAGTCACTGAATGTCCTGATCGAAAAAGCCATCAAGCAGAACTGGAACCGCATGTCGCTCTCCGACCTGGGGGGTGTAAACTATCAGTACAGCGATGTCGCCAGGCAGATTGCGAAAGTTCATCTGCTCTTCGAAAGCGCCGATGTGAAGCCCGGCGACAAGGTAGCAATCTGCGGCAAGAATTCCTCCAACTGGGCAGTAGTATTCCTCTCATGCCTTACGGCGGGAGTAGTGGCCGTTCCCGTGCTGCATGAGTTTCAGCCCGACATGGTGCATCATCTGGTGAATCACAGCGATGCGAAGCTATTCTTTGTCGACGCTTCGATATGGGAGAATCTTGACGAGAAACATCTGCCGAATCTCATGGCCGCGATTTATATCAGCGATTTCGAGATTCCGTTTTCGCGCAACGAGAAGCTGACATGGACCCGCGAAAATATCAACCGGGTATTCGGTGAGCGCTATCCCCGTCATTTCGGCCCCGAGGCCGTAAACTACTACAAGGACACCCCCGATGAACTTTGTGTCATCAACTATACTTCCGGATCAACGGGCATGTCGAAGGGCGTGATGCTGCCTTACCGCAGCATCTGGAGCAATATCCGCTATACGCTCGACAACCTGCCGTTCCTGAAGGCAGGCGACAACGTCGTCAATATGCTGCCTCTGGCACATATGTACGGCTTGAGCATCGAAATGCTGAATCCCTTTACGAAAGGATGTCATAACTATTTCCTTACGAGGCTGCCGTCGCCCAAAGTGATTCTTGGCGCATTTGCCGAGGTCAAGCCCCGGCTCATCATCACGGTGCCGCTGATTCTTGAAAAGATCATACGCAACAAGGTGTTCCCGTTGCTCGAAAAGCCGTTGATGAAGATGCTGCTCCGGTTGCCGCTGATCGACGAGCGTCTCCTGGCCAAGGTCAAGGAAAATCTGCTGCAGGCCTTCGGAGGGAATCTCGCCGAACTCATTATCGGCGGTGCACCGCTCAATGGCGAGGTCGAGAGTTTCCTGTACAGGATCGGTTTCCCGATCACTGTCGGGTATGGAATGACTGAATGCGGGCCGCTGTTGGCTTACGCCCAAAACGACGTTTCGCGCATGCATACCGTCGGACGCGCCGTCGACCGCGTGGAAATGCGCATAGATTCCCCCGATCCCGCGACGGTCCCCGGAAATCTCTGGGTGAAAGGGTGCAATATCATGTTGGGATATTATAAGAACGACAAGGCCACGCGCGAGGTGATGCCCGATGATTCCGGCTGGATGAATACCGGCGACATGTGCACCATCGACAGTGACGGATATATAACCATATGCGGGCGCAGCAAGACCATGATTCTCGGCCCGTCAGGACAGAACATCTATCCTGAGGAGATCGAGCAGAAACTCAGCGGGCTGCCGTATGTCGGCGAATGTCTGGTGATCGATAACGGCGGCAGTCTTGAGGCGCTGGTACATCCCGATTTCGATTCCGCACGTATGCAGAATCTCGACCGTGAGGCTCTGGAGGAAATAATGCAGCAGAACCTCGTGGCCCTGAACCACGAGATGCCGGCTTACAGCAAAGTGAAAAGCATCAAGATAATGGAAGAGGAATTCGAGAAGACTCCCAAACGGTCGATCAAGCGGTTCCTGTACCAGCCATAGAAGTTATCTAAACTGATTCTCATCAACTCAAGATATGAAAAGAATTTACACAGTTATTGTCGCCGCGCTGCTCTCTATGTTCGCGGCAGGCACGGCCGAGGCCCAGGATTGGGGCCGGCTGCTTCAGGCAGGCGCCAAGACCGTGCAATCAATGACGATATCGGATGCGCAGGTTCAGGGATACGTGCGTCAATACATAAATAATCTCGATGCGAAGAGTCAGGTGGCACCGGCCGACAATCCGTATACCATACGGCTGAACCGGATCGTAAAGGGCGTGACGCAGGTCGACGGCATTCCGTTGAATTTCAAAGTCTACATCACGCAGGATGTCAACGCCTTTGCGTGCGCCGACGGCAGTGTGCGGGTATATTCCGGTCTGATGGATCTGATGAACGATCAGGAGGTGTTGGGCGTAATCGGCCATGAGGTGGGACATGTCGCCAATAAGGATACGAAGAATGCGTTCAAGGAGGCCTTGCGCACGTCGGCGCTGCGCGATGTGCTGGGATCGGCCGGCGGTACGATCGGCATGTTGTCCGATTCGCAGCTCGGTGCCATCGGCGAGGCTTTGCTCAGCAAGAGCTATTCGCGCAAGCAGGAGACCAAGGCTGATACCTACGGTTATAACTTCCTCAAGGCCCGCGGCATAAATCCCATGTATATGGCCACTGCCTTCAAGAAACTGGGGAGCATCTCGGGCGGTTCAAGCAATGCCCTGATGCAGGCCTTCTCCGATCATCCCGACACCAACAAGCGCATCAGGAACATCGAGAAGATGGGCAAAAAGGATGGCTATAAATATCCCACGGCCACGGCGACCAAAACCACAGGCAAAAAAAACACTGTGAAGAAGCTGAACAACGATTCCTCACGCAATGTGGAAAAGTTGAAATCAGCTAAAAAATCCACGAAATACGGCAAGTAATCCGATATGAATCCTAAAATTCTGACTGTACTATTGTTGGTCATATCCAACATTTTCATGACGCTGGCATGGTACGGACATCTTAAACTTCAGACGCTGGGAGTGACCAAAAACTGGCCGCTGTATCTGGTGATCCTGATGTCATGGGGAATAGCATTGCTGGAGTATATGTTCATGGTGCCGGCAAATCGCATCGGCTTTGAGGGCAACGGCGGACCCTTCTCCATTTTTCAGTTGAAAATTA
>JAQXIE010000019.1 GCA_029007645.1 Bacteroidales bacterium | reverse complement strand
CAGAAAATGAAGCGATCCTGCGCCTCACTGACATCGACATGCTCGAGAAAGCGGCGCATATGTTTGTCGGTCTGCTGGAACAGGGTGCCGTCAAAGAGAATATTCCGGTATTGTATATGGGCATGAAGGAGGCGGAGGCCGTCAAACTTTTCGCCAATACCTATCTGGCCCTGAGGGTCAGCTACTTCAACGAGCTCGACACCTATGCCGAAGTCAAGGGCCTGAATTCCAAGGCCATCATCGAAGGCATCGGGCTTGATCCCCGGATCGGCACGCATTACAACAATCCATCGTTCGGATACGGGGGTTATTGCCTGCCCAAGGATTCGAAGCAACTACTGGCCAATTACGCAGATGTGCCGCAGAACATGATGAGCGCCATCGTCGAAAGCAACCGCACGCGCAAGGATTTCATCGCCGACCAGGTGCTTCGCATGGCGGGCTGGTACGGCTACAGTCATGCCAACGATTACGGCTCAGCCCCCGAAGGGGAATGCGTGATCGGAGTCTACAGGCTGACGATGAAATCCAACAGCGACAATTTCCGACAGAGCAGTATCCAAGGCGTGATGAAGCGCGTAAAAGCAAAAGGTGCCACCGTCATTATCTACGAGCCTACGCTCCAGGACGGCAGCACCTTCTTTGGAAGTCTTGTTGTCAACGATCTGGCGGAATTCAAGCGCCGGTCGAAAGCCATCATCGCCAACCGTTACGACACGGTTCTTGACGATGTTTCCGACAAGGTCTACACCCGCGACATCTTCAAACGGGATTAAGCATCATTTGATGCCTTCCGGGAGGTCATTGGGCTTCGAGCAGTTCGCCGAAATGTGCCTTGTCAAGCTGACGCTTCACATAGTCGGCGTCGACGGTAAAACGGCTCTCCTGATTTTCCTTTTTATTGGTGGGAACGTCGTACATTGCGTCGACCATGATGGTCTCGACAATGCTGCGAAGTCCTCGGGCACCGAGTTTGTACTCCACGGCCTTGTCGACGATGGCGTCGAGTGCGTCGTCGGTAAACTCGAGTTTCACGCCGTCCAATTCCATCAGACGGGCATACTGCCGGATTATGGCATTCTTGGGTTCAACCAAAATGCGTCGGAGGGCGGCCTTGTCGAGGGGCTCGAGACTGGTCAGGATCGGGAGACGACCGATAATCTCGGGGATCATACCGTATGACTTCAGGTCCTGCGGCATGACGTAACGCATCAGGTTGTCGCGCTGACGTTTACGGTTCTTCTCATCATGTCCGTATCCGACGATGTGCGTGTTGAGACGAGCCGCGATTTTCCTCTCGATTCCATCGAATGCACCACCGCATATGAAGAGGATATTCTTGGTGTTGACAGGAATCATCTTCTGGTCCGGGTGTTTGCGTCCGCCCTGAGGAGGAACCAGAGCCACGGTACCTTCCAGCAGTTTCAGCAGACCCTGCTGAACGCCTTCGCCGCTGACATCGCGGGTGATCGAGGGGTTGTCGCTTTTACGGGCTATCTTGTCGATCTCGTCGATAAAGATGATGCCGCGCTCGGCCTTCTCGGTGTCGTAATCGCAGGCCTGGTGCAGACGCGTCAGCAACGTCTCGATATCCTCGCCGACATATCCGGCCTCAGTCAGCACCGTGGCATCGACAATGGTGAACGGCACATCGAGCAACCGGGCTATCGACTTTGCCAGCAATGTCTTGCCGGTGCCGGTAGGTCCGACAAGAACCACGTTGCTCTTTTCGATATCAACATCGTCATCGTCCTTGGACCCATCCTGGTTGATACGCTTGTAATGATTGTAAACGGCGACCGAAAGGTACTTCTTGGCCTCGTCCTGGCCTATGACGTACTGATCAAGGAACGCCTTGATCTCATGAGGCGTCGGTATCGAGTTTTTGGTCTTGGGCCCCTTGGTCTGGCTTTTCCTCTCGGCAAGTTCCACATCGCGGGCCGTGTCGATCAGCGTGATGCATTCCGTACAAAGGCACAGATCCTGAAAGATCGGCACTACCGGAATTTCGGGGGAGTCAGGCCTTCCGCACATGCCGCACCTTAACGTTGTTTTCTTGGCCATCGGTAATTATTTCTTCTTGGTATTTTCGAGCACCTTGTCGATCATGCCATATTCCTTGGCTTCACTGGCAATCATCCAGTAGTCGCGGTCGGAGTCGGCATGCACCTTATCGTAAGGCTGACCTGAATGCGTGGAGATAATCTTGTAGAGTTCCTCCTTGAGTTTGAGGATCTCGCGGGCAGTGATCTCGATATCGGAAGCCTGACCCTGGATGCCGCCCATGGGCTGGTGGATCATCACGCGTGAATGAGGCAGGGCGAAGCGCTTGCCGTGCTCGCCGGCCACAAGCAGAACGGCAGCCATCGACGCGGCCATGCCTGTGCAGATGGTCGACACGTCGGAATTGATGTACTGCATCGTGTCATAAATTCCCAGACCGGCATAGACCGATCCGCCGGGCGAGTTGATGTAGAGCGAGATATCCTTGTCGGGATCCACCGAGTCAAGGTAGAGCAACTGCGCCTGGATAATATTGGCGCTCTGGTCGGTGACCTGCGTGCCAAGGAATATGATACGGTCCATCATCAGCCGCGAGAATACGTCCATCTGGGTCACGTTGAGCTGACGCTCCTCCAGGATGTAAGGATTCATATAATCGGACGTTGGGGTCATCACTCCGCTGCGCTCCATGTAACGGGCGTAGGAATCGAGCGTGTTCGAACTCATGTTGAGATGATTGACCGCGTAATTCTTAAAATCGTTTTTCATTCTGAACAGTTTGATTTGAGATTATCATAAAACAACGCGGAACCCGGCAATCCGGAGTTCCGCGAAGCCTTATATGATTATAACAAATTCCGCGCCAAAATTATTCAGCGGCATTATCATCCTTGAAGAGCGCGTTGAAATCGTCGGCGCTCACGGTCTTCTCCTCGAGTGTCACAGCGTTCTTCAGGGTGTTGAAGAACTTCATGTCGGCTGTGCGGGCCTTGATCTGGTCAAGGTTCTTCGTATCCTTCAGTATATCGCCGGCAAAGCGCTCGACAGCCTCCTCGGGGGCATTGGCCATGCCGTACTGAGCGAACTGCTGACGTGCCATCGATTTTGCCATCTCCTTGAGATCCTCGTCGGTCACCTTGACGTCGAGCTGCTTGGCCAGGGCTTCCTTGGTCAGATCCCACAGCAGGCTCTTCTTCATGCCGTTGTATACTTCGTCGACATTATCGTCGTTGACGTCCTTGTTGTTGATGATCAGGAACTCCTTAAGCACGTCGTCGGGCAGTGGGGTGTTCTCGACTTCCTTCATGAAGGCATCGCGGGCGTCGATTGTGAAGCGGTAGAACTCGTCGGGAGCGACCGAATTGCTGATCATTGCCTTCAGAGCGGCACGATAGCTCTTCTCGTCGGTAACGTTGCCGTTCTCGCCAAAGGCTTCCTTATAGTATTCTTCGCCAAGTTCAGCAGGCTTGAGAACTATGATCTCCTTGATGTCCATCTGGAAATCGCCCTTGTATTCATCCACGTCGGCCTTGTCGACATTGAGCATCGAGCTGAGCTCGGCGGGGTTTCCCTCGCAGGTAGCCCAAGGATTGAACACCACCTTGTCGCCTACCTTCTTGCCGATGAAGAGTTTCTTCTGGTCCTCGCTCTTGAAATACTGAGGAGCAAGGATGCCGTTCTCTACGACAACGCCACCCTCCTTGACGGAGCCGTCCTCGTTGAGTTCGGTGATAACACCCTTGACCAGAGCTGTCTCGTTCACCTCGTCGCCGGGAACCTGCTTGCCGAAACGTGCGCGCATGTGATCGTCCTGCTTGTCGATTATCTCGTCAGTGATATCGATGTTGTAGTACGGGATCTTGACATCCTTGTCGGCCTTGACATTGAGTTCGGGAGCCACACCGACCTTGAACTTCAGCGTAAACCGGGTCTCGTCGGGATTGAGATCGTTCTCCTTGAAGGGAACGGGCTGGCCAAGCACGGGCAGCTTGTTCTCCTCGATATAGCTGTAGAGCGCCTCACCGACCTTCTTGCTGACAACGTCGTATTTCACGCCTTTGCCATATTTTTTCTCCAGAATCGAAGCCGGCACGTGACCTGCACGGAATCCAGGCTCGGGATGGGTCTTACCGATGCGTTTCAACTCTTTCTTCACTGCGTCGGCATAATCTGCCTCCTCGATGCTGACGGTCACAACGCCGTTCACGTCATCGATTTTCTCGAAATCTATCTTCATTATTCTGTATATATTTTCTTCTTGTCCAATCGAAAAGAATTAACATGCTGTCAATTCAGAAACAATTAACGTGCCAAAGATTCCGCAAAATTAACAAAATTTTCTGATTATCGGAAAAATTCACGCATTACGCGCACCATTGCGACCTGATCCTGCACGGCGGCGGTTTCTCTGGCGGAATGCATGGCCCATATGGCGTTGCCGACATCCACGCCTTCCACACCAAGCTGCGAGGTGGATATATTACCCAACGTACTGCCTCCGGCATTGTCGGAATGATTCACGAAATACTGGAACGGGACACCTGCCGCTCGGCACAGTTCGATGAACACGGCTGCCGCGCGGCTGTCGGTCATGTACTTGCAATTGGCATTGATCTTGACCACCGGTCCGCCGCCCATCACCGGATGGTTCGTGGGGTCGTATTTTTCATTGTAATTGGGATGCCATGCATGGGCGTCATCGGCCGAGATCATGAAACTGTTGGCCAGTGCGCGGAAGAAATCCTCGCCTCCGTGTCCCAGCTCAAGGCATATGCGCTCCAGGATATTTCTCAGCACGGGGGCGGCCGCTCCCTGCTTTGTTCCCGAACCGGTCTCCTCGTTGTCGAATACGGCCAGGACGCGCGTCGCAAGCGTCGAATGTTCATGTTCGTCGACCAGGGCCTGCAGACCGGCAAATGCCATCGACAGGTCGTCTATGCGTCCCGACTGGAAGAACTCGCCATTCACACCGACACGTTCGGCCTTCTCCGCGCTGTAGACACACAGCTCGTAATCCACTATCTCCTCGGGCCGTACATGCAGCTCCTCGGCCACAAGCATCCGGACCAGACCGCCGTGCTTTTTATGGTTCTCAATCTCCTGGGGCGTGAAATAACCCATAACCGGAAGCATGTCCTTCTGCACGGATAGTTTCACACCGTCGTTGACCTGACGGTTGAAATGGATGGCAAGATTGGGGATCGTTGCCACCGGACGCCGCAGGTCGACGGTCAGCTCGCGGGGATGCAGCCAGTCCTCGCCCCGCAGGGCCACACGGCCCGATATCGACAGCGGACGGTCGAACCAGGTCGACAGGATAGCGCCGCCATACTTCTCGACATTCAGTTTCACGACCCCGCCGTCGCCGTAGATCTCGCAGTTCGGCTTAAGTTTAAAACAGGGGCTGTCGCTATGCGCCGCGATGATTCTGAATCCGTCGGTCTCGACACTGCCCGTACCGACCATGAACGCGAAGAGCGCCGTGCCGTTCTTGATCATATAATATTTGCCGCCCGGTGCGAGCGACCATGACTCGGACTCGCTGATACGCTGGAATCCCATTTCATCGAGCAGACACCGCATGGTGCGCACGGCCATAAAATTGCATGTCGACTCGTCGAGCCAGCCGAACAGATTAGCTAAAATGTTTTCAACTGCCATATCTGATATTGTTCAGGGCCCGCAGCACGTTACATAGAGTCTGGGACCAGTAAGTTTCAAAATTTTCGTGACACTCCAGATAGGCTCCGACCAGCTCGGAGCCCTCCGTTTCGCGGACTATCATTATGAAATTGTAGAGCGGCTGGTAAATGTCGGCCAGCGATTCCGACACAGAGGAGGCTATCGGGGTGTCGCTGTACTTCATATCCTGCTCGAAAGTCTCCAGGAACGTATCGTCCGGGCCCATCAGGCGCTCGATGCCGCGGCGCACAGACTCGTACCATTCCTCGTCGACATAGGTCTGATAGAAACCGTAATCGAATTCGCCGACCTCCTCCTTGCCGACAGTTGCGAAATCCAGATAAATCTGCGGCAGCACCCGGAGCATATACTTTACAAAATCCTCCTTCTCGCTCTCGCGCGCATTCTCGACCGCCGCGCAATACTGCGTGGCGTCGGAAACAATCCGCATCAGTTCATTTTCCATTATTATTGGAATTATCTGTATACAGTCCGTGGACGCCGATATAATCCATCACGCCGTCGGGGACTATAAAGTTTACATTTCGCCCTGCTGCGATGGCGTCGCGAATATAGCTTGACGACACCTGCATCTGGGGCATGTTTCGCACCACCGACACATTGTCGGGGAGCGAATCCGGGACCATGTAGCCCGGGCGTTCATATATAATAACGCCGAAATCCCTGATTATGGCTTCGGCCTCGCGCCAGTTCATGAATCCGGCCCAGTTGTCAGATCCTATGATCAGCCGGAAGGAATGTTCGGGATACAATCTGACGAGCTCCCGAAGCGTATTGATGCTGTAGGAAGGTTCCGGCAGGCGCGTTTCAATGTCCGACACCCTGACTGCGGCACATTTCCGTGCCACTATCCGCGCCATGTTGATACGGTGTTCGGGGCTGACCGGCTGGCGTCCCACTTTGAAGGGATTGATGCGCCCCGGAACGAGCCACACCTCGTCGAACAGTCCCGACTGCGACAGTTCGTTGGCGACCATTCCGTGGCCGGCATGCACGGGATCGAAACTTCCT
>JAQXIE010000018.1 GCA_029007645.1 Bacteroidales bacterium | reverse complement strand
CAGAACGTTATCGACGATCTTCTCGTCGAGCGTGGTGCCGAGAGTGGTGGTTACCAGAGCCTGAGTCTCGCCACGGGTAAAGATGGCTGCTCCGTGAGGTCCGGGCAGGTAGTCTACCTCGCACCATATGGGGCGGATCTCGTTGGTCTTGCGGCCGTCCAGACGGATGCCTTCGTCGAGAACGCAACGGCGCATGGCCTCCTTCTCGACATCGTGGTAGTAGCGCTTAACCATGGCCTCGCGCTGGGCTTCGCTGTATTTCTCAAGCTGCTCGTCGGTCATCTCCGGCAGCGATGCGATATATTCGTCGCGGATGGCGTCGAACGACGCGTTGCGCCACTGCTTGTCGGCGCTTCCGGTCTTGGCGATGGCATAGGCCTTGTCGTAGCACTTGGCGTGAACATCGGCTTTCAGCTCTTCGTCGTTGATCTCGTGATTGTACTCACGCTTGGTCTCTTTGCCTGCCTCCTTCATCAGCTCCAGCTGTACGGTGCAGTGCTTCTTGATTTCTTCGTGGGCTACTTTCAGGGCCTCGAGAAGCTCGGCTTCCGAAACCTCGTTCATCTCGCCCTCCACCATCATGATGTTGTCGTAGGTGGCGCCGACCATCAGCTCGATGTCGGCCTTCTCAATCTGCTCGAAAGTGGGGTCGATCACCCATTCGCCGTCAACGCGGGCAACGCGTACCTCGGAAATGGGGCCGTTGAAAGGAACGTCGCTGCATGCCAGCGCGGCCGATGCGGCCAGTCCGGCCAGTGCGTCGGGCGCATCGTTCTCGTCGGCCGAGAACAGCGTCACGTTCACAAACGTCTCTGCATGGTAATTGTCGGGGAACAGCGGCCGCAACACGCGGTCAACGAGTCGTGACGTCAGAATCTCATAATCATTGCTGCGTCCCTCACGCTTCTGGAATCCGCCGGGATAACGGCCGATCGATGCGTATTTTTCTTTGTACTCTACGGTCAGGGGCATGAAGTCTACGCCCTCTCCGGCTTCCTGGGCCGAACATACGGTCGCCAGCAACATCGTGTTGCCCATGCGGACCTCGACCGCGCCATCAGCCTGCTTCGCAAGCTTGCCCGTCTCGATCGTTATCTCGCGACCGTCGGGCAGACTGATGCTCTTCTTGATTGGTTTCATAAAGTCTTTATTGTTTCTCTCGATTGTGTTTCAATGATATGCCTGTTTGTTGCAGGCAGGTAAATCTTTGCAAAGTTAACAAAAAAATCCCATATCTCTTTGCAATCACGGCGATATGTGTTAATTTTGTCTGCGGAAGGCACAAATCCTTCCCCAAGAACTACCGAATCATGAAGTTTTTTCGCAATATTCTGGCGGCAGCCGTTGCCGCTCTCGTACTCGTATCTGCTTGCGACCGTGAGCAAAAATTCAAAGTCGACGGCGACATCTACGGGGCCGAAGGAAAGTCGGTGACCCTCGCCAAGGCCGACTTCGCCGGCCGCTGGGTCGTGGTCGACAGCGCCCGCGTCGACAAAAACGGCCATTTCTCCATCTCAGCCGTTTCACCCGCATCCCCCGAAATCTACCGGCTCACCTACAACAACCGGTTCATATATCTGCCCGTCGACAGCGTCGAAACCATTCAAGTATCGACCGATACGGCCAAGTTCGGCAAGGATTTCAAGCTGACCGGCACGCCTAAGGCCGAGCTGATGGAGGCCTTCGAACGCGACCTGCGCGGATATAATCCCGCCGATTCGGCGGCAAGCGAAGCTTTCAAGCGCTCCGTCTACACCAAGTATATCCAGGACAGCCGTGGCTCGATTATCAGCTATTATGTTCTGACCAAGGTGGTCGACGGCAAGCCTCTGTACGATCCCGCCGATCCGGGCGATATCAGATATTACGGTGCTGTGGCCACGCAGTTCGAGCAGTTCCGTCCTGATGACCCGCACGGCAAGATGGTGCGCGAGGTGTCGATCAAGGCCATGCGCAAGCGCAACAGCGACATGGGGCGCCGCAAGGTGCTGCAGGCTGAGGAAAAGAGGGTGGTCGACATCGCTTTGCCCGACGAGAACGGCACTGTCCGCAAGCTTTCCGACTACGTGGGCAAAGGCAACAGAGTGCTGGTGGCTTTCGGCATGATGAACGACGAGAAATCGCCGGCATTCAACCGCGAGCTGGCGGCGCTGCAGTCGAAGTTCGGATCGGGCCTGACCATCTACAGCGTGTCGGTCGACGCCGACCAGTACGCATGGCGTGACGCGGCACGCAATCTGCCGTGGATCACCGTGTTCGATGCCGGTGGCATGACCTCGACGGCCCTGATCGACTATAACGTGAGCGTCCTTCCCTCCTTCTACATCTACAGCGCGGACGGCGAGCTGGTCGACAGCGCGTTCACTATCAAAGATCTCAACAAGAAACTCGGCCTGTGATGGACTGGCGCGACGCATTGGGCGGTCTGCTGGCCGAGGGCAATCTGCCGCCGGGTGACGACACTCCCGCCGACACCGCGGATGCGCCCGTGAAATCGGTGCAGCGCGAGCCTCTGCATGTGCTGATGGAGCGCAAAGGGCGGGGCGGCAAAACCGCGACCATCGTCGAGGGATTCCTCTGCGATGACAATGAGCTGCAGCGGGTGGCGCGCACGCTCAAACAGAAACTCGGCACCGGCGGCTCGGCCCGCGGCGGCGAGATCCTGATTCAGGGCGATGTCGTGGCCAAAGTCCGCGACCTGCTCCGCTCCATGGGTTATAAAGTCAAGGGATAATGTTGGACCTGAACCGCGCGTCGGCCGGCTCGGGCAAGACCTTCCAGCTGGCCAGGTATTATATCCGTTGCCTGATAGCGGTGCGCCCTCCCGAATCCGCGCATTACAGGCTGCGCCGTTCCGACAAGGAGATTGTCGATGGCCTCCGCTCCATCCTGGCCATAACCTTCACCAACAAGGCTACCAACGAGATGCAGATGCGTATCGTTGACAAGCTCGACGCCCTGGCCTCGTACCGGCCCGGCGACAAATATCCCGACTATATGAAGGATTTCGTCGCCGAACTGGAATTTGTCGACGACGAGGACAACCCGCTGGAACTTACCGACGCCCGGGCCGCGCAGGAAATTGCAGCGACCGCCGCGCGTGCGTTGCGGATTCTGCTGGTCAATTATTCCGACTTCAACGTCTCGACCATCGACTCCTTCTTCCAGACCGTGCTCCGGACCCTGGCCTACGAGGTGGACCAGCCGCAGAGCTACCAGGTGGAGCTCGAGAGCGATTATGTGTCGCGTGTCGGCCTCAACGCTGTGCTCGACGATGTCGACAGCTCCCGGCGTGACAATGACACCATTGAAGCCGCCGAATGGATCAGCCGGATAGTCCGCGAGGATAAATCCGCTTCCTGGAACATATATGAGAAATATGAGCCGGAGAACAAAAACGTCCCCTCGCTCTACAAGACGATGCTCAATCATTTCGGCCGGATTGACAATGAGGATTACCGACAATACCGCGACGAGCTGAACCAGTATCTCGAGCATGAGAACCTGATGGAGCTGTACGACGAACTTGCAGCTGCGATTGAGCCGAAATATCTGAACCCCTATAATGAGATGCAGGGGCTGACTCGTGAACTCGACGAGCTATGTGACGACCCCGAATGCCGCAAAGGGGGCAATAAGACGGAAAGCAAGCCTTTCAACATAGTGCGCAAGGTTTACAAATACAAACCCGACAAAACGCCGAAAGACAAGGATGAGCTCGTGCAGCTCAGTCGTGGAGGAAAAGCCGCCGCGCTGATTCAGGATCCGGTGTGGGCCGAGCGATGGGACAAGGCTGACCAGATATGCGAGGCTTATGACAGGTGGGTCACGAACCTCCGCAGGCCCGAAGTGCGCTTGTGGTTCGTGCTCAAGGACAATTTCCCCTTCCTCGGTTTGCTGAAATGCGTAACGCGGCGCCGTCGCGACTATCTGCTCGACAACTCGTCGGTCGAACTGGGCGAAACCTCCTTTATCCTTCACAAATTTTTCAAGGATGACATCGCGCCGTTCGTCTACGAGCGCATGGGCACACGGCTGCATCATTTTCTGATCGATGAGTTCCAGGACACTTCACGTCTGCAATGGGCCAATCTGCGGCCGCTGCTTCTCAACAGCCTTTCCGACGACGCCGACAACCTTATAATAGGCGATGCCAAGCAGAGCATTTACCGGTTTCGCAACGCCGAGCCGGATCTGATCACCAATGTCGTTCCCAGGGAGCTGGAAGACTATATCAATCCTCCGACACGTCCGGCACGCGAGGCCAATACCAACTGGCGCAGTCTCCGTGCGGTGGTGGAATGGAACAATGCCTTCTTCGATTTCGTGCGCCGCAGGATTCCCCTGATCATTGAACCGGGCGAGCGCGTCGCAGCAGTGGGAGAGAAGCTGAAACGTCTGTATGGAGATGTGCGGCAGGACATAGCCAAGCCCGACGGGGGATATGTGCGAGTTGACGTGGTTGCCGACCTCAAGGACGAGGAGCTGTGCGAGCGTACGCTCCTGTTGATCAATGACGCCCTGGACCGCGGATACAGCCAGAAAGACATAGCGGTGCTGGTCAGCACCAATGGCACGGGCACGAAGATAATCGATGCCATGCGCGACTACAACGCCCGGTCCGAGGGCCGCACTTTGCGGTTTGTCAGCGAACAGTCGCTGCTGATCGGCAATTCCAAGGCCGTGTCGTTGATCGAGAGCGTGCTGCGCGCCGTGGCTCACGGTACGGTGCCCGACCGCAAGGACGCCTCCGAGTTCGACACCAAGGGCGTGGGCAATATCCGCGAGCTGGAATGTCATGTGCTGCTCTACAAGCAGATGCTCGAAAGCCGGATGCGTGCCGAAGGCCGCGAGGATGCCAACGTGTCGATGGCCGACTGTCTTCGCGATTTCCGCACGGCCGACATCAACATGAATCCGGTGCGCGACATGCTCCGCGACATGCAGACCACGGCGCTGCCGGCGCTGGTGGAATCGGTGATAGCCCGTTTCCTGCCTGACGACCTCAAGGCCGCTGACGCTCCCTTTGTCGCCGCTTTCCAGGACACGGTGCTCGAGTTCTGCCAGGGTCATGCCTCCGACCTCCCCTCGTTCCTGGAGTGGTGGGACCGAATCAAACTCAAACGGTCGATATCCTCGCCCGAAGGTCTCGACGCCATCACGGTGATGACTATCCATAAAGCCAAGGGCCTGGAGTTCCCGGTCACCATTATTCCGGAGCCGACACGGACCTCGTCGGCCATGGGCGACTACACCGCCGGATTCGACTGGGTGTGGGTCAGAAAGGAGGAACTGGATCTGGGCGCAACGGAGCTGACACACGATCTGCCTCCATATATGCCCGTCCGGGTCACCGAGGATCTGCGGGGGACGTCGCTTGAACATCATCTCACCCTCCAGTACGATATGGAGACGATGGACGTCCTGAACATGGCCTATGTGGCCTTTACGCGCGCGGGTCGCGAACTGTATGTGATCGCGCCGTGTAAGGCTATGTCCGGATATAGCCGCACTGTCGGTCAGCTGCTCGATGAGTTCGGCCGGGAAATGATCGCGTTAAAGGAGTCTGTAGCCGGGCGCCTTGCGTCCGATACGCCTGTGCACGCCGGCGATGAGCCGGACATCGATCTGCGTATGTTCCGGATGGAGGAGGGCGAGGAGAAATGCATCGAATATGGCGAGCGCGTCGAGAAATTCATACCCGCCGTTGCCCGCGGCGATGAGGACGGTAAGATAATCACCGATGAAACCACCGGCTATGAATCGGTCGACATCCCGGCCGACATTATCCGCTGCCGTCTTGAGTCGCTGCCAGAATACGGCGACGGCGAATCCGATTCGCGTAACCCCCGTCAGGAGGGAACATTGTGTCATGGATTGATGGAGCGCGTGGTTGTCGCAGCCGATCTGGACCGCGAGCTGCGCCGTGCAAGATCGCTCGGTAAACTTGGTCCTTTCGGCGAGTCGGTGGCCGATAAGCTGCGACGACGCGTTTGCGATAACACCAATCCCGAGGTGCGGCGGTGGTTCGGCGGCGGCGCGAAGGTCATAACCGAACGGCCTCTGCTGCGTGAGAACATCGGTCTGAAACGACCGGACCGCGTCATGTTCTGGCCCGACGGATCGGTCGATGTCATCGACTATAAATTCGGAGCGCTGGATCCCAAGTCGGGCCCTGTCTATCACAAACAGGTGCGAGACTATATGGCATGGCTCGCCGAATCGGGCAGTTACACGGAAATCCGCGGCTGGCTATGGTACGTGTTCTACTCCGATGAGACCGACCTCGTCGAAAAAGTATGACCCGGGCCACATACGGGACAAGGCCGGCAAAAATCTGTTTCGGCGAACAAAAATTGCACAATTCCGATTATTAAAGTAAATTTGCATCTTCAAACCAATAAAACATAGCATTGGACCCAGACCCTTTGCCGGCTCATAGTTTGGCCGGAGTCATTTGTAACGCCGCAATATCATTTCAGGATCCTGAGAATTGGACAGCCTGGAGTTTCCTGATCCTCATTGCCGTAGTCTGCCTGCTGCTTTCCGCTTTTGTATCGGGCAGCGAGATCGCCTTCTTCGGACTTTCTCCGCAGGACGTCGATAAAATCGAGGATAATGACGACAACGATCCCAAGATAAACAAAGCCAAATTCCTGCTCGCGCATTCCGAGCAGCTTCTGGCCACGATCCTCATAGCCAACAACCTGGTGAACATTACCATGGTCGTGGTGCTGACCTTCGCCATCAATCAGGTTATAGTTTTTCAGAGCGAGGTGGTCAACTTTTTGATTCAGACCGTATTCCTGACGTTTCTGTTGCTGCTGTTCGGCGAGATATTCCCCAAACTGGTGGCGCGCGGACGCGCGTTGAACTGGACACGTATGGCGGCCGGCGCCATCACCGTCATGTACCGTATCTTTTCGCCGCTGTCGCGCATCATGGTGCGATCCACTACAGTGGTCAATAAAATAGTGACCAAAAAGGAACAGAACGTCACTACCGACGAGCTGGAGAAGGCGCTGGAAATCTCCGATGTCAAGGATGGTGACGAGAAGGATATGCTCGAAGGAATTCTGACCTTCGGCGAGAAGGATGCCCGCGCAATCATGATCAGCCGCGTAGACGTAACCGCCGTCGAAGTTCACGACGACTGGGACCAGCTGATACATGTAATCCTCGATTCCGGCTATTCGCGGCTTCCTGTCTACGATACGACCCAGGATACGATCATCGGAATCCTGTACAGCAAGGACCTCCTGCCCTATATCGACGCCGAGGAGCGCCCGCGCTGGCAGTCGCTGGTCCGCGAGGCATATTTCGTCCCCGAATCAAGAATGATCGATGACTTGCTCGAGGATTTCCGAAAGAAAAAGATGCATATCGCCATCGTGGTCGACGAGTACGGATGCACCATGGGTATCGTGACTCTGGAGGACATCATCGAACAGATCGTGGGCGATATCGACGATGAATACGACGACAGCCAGGAGCAGATGTACCGCAAGACGGGTCCGGACACCTATCTGTTCGATGCCAAGATTCCGATCGACGAGTTTTGTGAAGCCCTCGATATCCCCAAGGAGGATCTGGGAGATATCGGCGATGCCGAGACCCTGGCCGGACTTGTGCTTGAAATCAAGGGCGATTTTCCGACAATCGGCGAGGCGCTGGAACGAGGCCTTCTCGAACTGCGCGTCATGAAGATGGAACGCTTCCGCATTGTCGAGGTAAAGGTAGTCAAAAAGAACGTCTCTACTGAATCGAAAGAGCAGATTACGCAGTAATAATTATGGAGGATTTCGTATATTGGCGCCATCCGACACTTCCGGGCATCAAGGTCGAGGAGGTTACGGAAGGGGAGGACTTCAAAGGCCCGGCGTGGCTTGATATGGCCCGTCAGATATATTGTGAGAACGGTCGTGACGAATACCGCGAGTTCGGACATTTCCAGAACGGAGCGCCCTTCCTGTTCGGAAGCACGGCGCGGATTTCCGTGACCCACTGCGCAGGCATGCTGGCGGTGGCGACGCTGCCCGATACGCCCGAGGTGCAACTGAGTGAATACAGCGACCGCGCGGCATTGGGAATCGACGCCGAAAGGCGCGACCGCGAGCAGGTGTTGCATCTGCGCAGCCGTTTTCTCAACGACTCCGAACTTGCCATGATCCCCGCCGACGACCTGCTTGCCAACATTATGGCCTGGACCGTCAAGGAGGCAGTCTACAAAGCCGCCATGACTCCCGGACTCGACTTCAGGAACGGTATCCTGATTGACCGCATGCCTAAGCTCGGACCTGCGGTGCCGGTATATGCCCCCAAGGAATATGATTACGACGGCACTGGCCGCGGTTTTGGCGAAAACGACTACGGAAAGGCCCGTGCCGTTACTCCCGACGGGCAGACCCGAGATTTCCGCCTCTTCACTTATCTTTCCGACGACGTGGTGGTGACGCTGGCGTTCAGCCCACGTTGCGCCACCTTCAAAAAATCTCAGGTCCGGAAATAAGACTTAGAGCTTGTTCGTTAAAGAATGCTGCGCAGCTGTAGCAGAATCACGATGGCACCGATGCCGTAGAGGCAGATCAGCCCGCGGTGGCGGCGCAGCCATACCTGCACGCGGCTCGGTGTGGTGTGTCCGTATATGTTTACGTTGCGCGAAGCATTCTCCGATCCCGATAATGTGATGCTCTGTTTCATGTCAATGATGGTTTTTTGTTACGGAGGCAAAATTAGACCCGCAAACTGCCACAACTAATCAGCCGTAAGTTAAAATAAGTTAAACTTGGTTATTCAAGGCATAATTAAAGGGCGGAATCGGTGGAGAATAAATTTTGCAGAAAGGGAAAAATTTTGTAATTTTGCGAGCCGATTATATCCAAGGTAGTGCCTTGGCGGGGATGCGGGCGATGGTTTTGGCCGACCATTCCGTTGAAAGTCAAGGACAAACAAATTATTAACCAACTTAACAAGTGGATACATTAAGTTATAAGACGCAAAGCGCTACCCCCGCAACTATCGAGAAGAAGTGGGTAGTGATTGACGCAACCGACCTGGTACTTGGTCGTCTCTGCTCGGAGGTAGCCAAGATCCTTCGCGGCAAGAACAAGCCCAGCTTCACTCCGAACATGGACATGGGCGACAATGTGATCATCGTCAACGCCGACAAGGTGATACTGAACGGTGACAAGATGAGCAAGCGCGAGTATCTCCGCTACACGGGCTATCCCGGCGGACAGCGCTCGTTCACACCCGGCGACCTGATGAAGAAGTCGTACGGTGTGACAGTCAAGGGCAAGCACCCTCTGTTCATCAAGGTTGTCAAAGGCATGCTTCCCAAGACCAAACTTGGCGCAAAGCAGCTGACTAACCTGCACGTGTTCAACGGACCGGATCATCCGTTTGGTGACAAGAATCCGGAAGTACTGGATCTGAAAAAGTAAGTATAGAAGATGGAAAAGATTAATGCCATTGGCCGCCGCAAGGCCGCAGTTGCCCGCGTATACCTGACAGAAGGAACCGGCAAGATCATCATTGACAAGCGTCCCCTCGACGTTTACTTCCCCTCTTCGATACTGCAGTACATCGTTAAGCAGCCTCTGCTGACGCTTGAGGCCGCCGACAAGTACGACGTATACGCACACCTCGACGGTGGCGGTTACAAGGGACAGTCCGAGGCCCTGCGTCTCGCTATCGCCCGCGCCCTGGTCAAGGTTAATCCCGAGGACAAGGCCGCTCTCCGCAAGGAAGGCTTCATGACACGCGACTCCCGTGAGGTTGAGCGTAAGAAGCCCGGTCGTCCCAAGGCTCGCAAGCGCTTCCAGTTCAGCAAGCGTTAATATCAGCTGACAGAGTTTAGTATCTAAATCCCCGGGATGGACACGTTCCCTACCCGGGAATTGTCAACACCAAGAACGTAAACAAACAAGCAAACCAGTAATGGCAACACCCACATTCGAACAGCTCGTCGAGGCCGGATGTCACTTCGGTCACCTCAAGCGCAAATGGAATCCCGCTATGGCGCCCTACATCTTCATGGAGCGCAACGGTATCCACATCATCGACCTCTATAAGACAGCAGCAAAGATCGACGAGGCTTCCGCAGCTCTGCGCCAGATGGCCAAGAGCGGCAAGAAGGTCCTCTTCGTAGCTACCAAGAAACAGGCCAAGGAGGCCATCGCCGACAAAGCCAAGGCTATCGGCATGCCTTTCGTTATTGAGCGCTGGCCCGGTGGCATGCTCACCAACTTCCCCACTATCCGCAAGGCCGTCAAGAAGATGACTACCATCGACAAGATGACTAAGGACGGTACGTTCGACAACCTCTCAAAGCGTGAGAAGCTGCAGATCACCCGTCAGCGCGCCAAACTGGAGAAGAACCTCGGTAGCATCGCCGACCTGAGCCGTCTGCCGTCTGCCCTCTTCGTTGTCGATGTCATGAAGGAGCACATCGCCGTAGCCGAGGCCAAGCGCCTGGGTATCCCCGTGTTCGGTATCGTTGATACCAACTCCAACCCCGAGGATATCGACTTCGTTATCCCCGCCAACGACGACGCTTCGAAGAGCATCGAGGTGATCCTCGACGCCGTTTGCTCCGCTATGGCCGAGGGCCTCGAGGAGCGCAAGGTGGAAAAACTCGACAACGCTGAAAAGGAAGAGAACGCCGACGAGGCTCCCGCTCCCGGCAAACGCCGCCGCGTGCGCCGCAACGACGCTCCCAAGGCTGAAGCTCCTGTGGCTTCCGAGGCTCCCGCAGCCGAAGCTCCTGCCGCTGAGTAATCCTCGATAACTTCTTTTTGGTGAGTCGTTGAGTAGGTGTTTGTCAGCTCAACGACTCATCATATTTATAATTTTTATCAAGCCTTTAAATAATTTACTGTTATGGCAGCAAATATTGAAGATATCAAGAAACTGCGCAAAATGACCGGCGCAGGTATGATGGACTGCAAGAAAGCCCTCGAAGAGACCAACGGCGACATCGAGGCATCCATCGAAATCATCCGTAAGAAGGGACAGGCCGTTGCCGCCAAGCGTAACGACCGCACAGCAGCCGAGGGTCGCGTCCTGGCAGGTGTCAACGGCAACTTCGCCGCTATCGTTACCCTGAAGTGCGAAACCGACTTCGTTGCCAACAACGAATCGTTCGGTGCCCTGGCCAAGAAGATTCTTGACGCCGCTATGGAGAACAAGCCCAAGAGCGTCGAGGAGCTCCAGGCCCTCACCATCGACGGCCGCTCCATCGCCGACCTCATCACCGACGAGATCGGTAAGACCGGCGAGAAAATGGAACTCGGCGAGTACGCTTGCATCGAGGCTCCCAGCGTAGCAAGCTACGACCATATGAACCACAAGCTCGCTGCCATCGTAGGCTTCAACCTCGAGGGCGTAAGCGACGAGGTGGGCAAGGAGGTTGCCATGCAGGTTGCCGCCATGAACCCCGTGGCCGTAAACCGTGAGTCCGTTGCCGCTTCCATCATCGAGGAGGAGAAGAACGTGGCTATCGAGAAGACCAAGAGCGAGCAGATCCACAAGGCTGCCGAAGCAGCTCTGCGCAAGGCCGGTCTCAACCCCAACCACTTCGACAGCGAGGACCACATCGCTTCCAACATCACCAAGGGCTGGATCACCGAGGAGGAGGCCGCCAAGGGTAAGGCTATCATGGCCGAGGCCGCCGAGAAGAAGGCTGCCAACATGCCCCAGCAGATGATCGACAACATCGTTAACGGTCGTATCAACAAGTACTACAAGGAGAACTGCCTCGTTGAGCAGGAGTACCACCGCGACGCCAAGATGTCGGTTCAGGACTACCTGAACAGCCAGATGAAGGGCCTCACCGCCAGCGCATTCTGCCGCGTAAACCTCAACGAAGACTAAGCACGACACTGATTATAGAAAAAAGGAGCGGATTTCCGCTCCTTTTTTAATTCCCGATTAATCCCGATAAATCCCGATAAATCCTGATTAATCCCGACTTATTCTACTCCACAGGAATTGTCGGATTGACGAAATAGACCCGTTCCGTGGCGCGGGTTATCGCCGTATAAATCCAGCGGAAGAATTCCGGGCCCAGCGCCTCGGGATCGATGCCGCCCATGTCGATGTAGACATGCTTCCACTCGCCACCCTGTGCCTTGTGGCAGGTCACGCAGTAGGCGTATTTGGCCTGCAGGGCGTTGTAGTAGGGATCGTTAAGCGCCGCCGCGATCTTTTCCGAGAGTTCTCCCTCGGCGCCGGCGGCTATCCGGTTGTAGAACGCTTCCATCTCGTCGCGCGGAATCCCGGCACCTTCGGCCATCAGGCTGCGCAGCATCAGCTGGGCCGTGATGATGCGCCCGTCCGACATCTGCAGCTCGACTTCCGTGAAGTAACGCCCGTACATCTTCTCGGTGTGGCCGGTCCAGGTCACTTCGGCCATGTCACCGTTGGCTATCAGCGTGCCCGCCTTGTTGATCTTGCCCCAGTAATAATCGTTCTTGGTGATGACCAGCCGGTCGCCCCGCACCACGGGTTCCTCGAAATCCATGACCTGCGCGCGGATGGCTTTGTTGAAATCGTTGGCGCGCCAGTTGGAGCGGGTGATGATCAGCGTCTCGTCCTGACCGACTTGCGCATAGGAGTCGGCGAGCTCGTCGGGCAGCTCGCGACCACTGATGACGCGCACGTCGGGGAAGCCTCCGGCTTCGAGATGCACCGGCATGCGCGAGTCGGGCATCATGAGCTGCAGCCGCATCAGCGTGGCATTGTGTATGATTCCCCGTTGGTCGCCCTGCCGCATCGGGATGTCCAGCACATGCATCAGCGGATTGAGGCCGAGTTCGCGGAGCCGGTGCTCCTTCATGGAATTGGCCTCTGTCTGGCCCACGGGTGGCAGCTGGGCCTCGTCGCCCATGAGAAGCATCCGGCAACCGGGTGCCGAATAGACATACTGCACCAGCAGCTGGAGCAGCGAGCCGTCGCGGCCCGAGTCGGAAATCAGCGATGCCTCGTCGACGATAAACAGAGTGTTGCGTGTCTCATTGCGCGACAGCACGTAGCGTCGGCCCGTGGGGTCGGCGATGTCGGGCCGGAACAGCCTCCGGTGAATTGTCGACGCCGGATGCGACGACATATGCGAGGCCACCTTTGCCCCGCGTCCCGTGGGAGCCAGTACCACCACGGGACGTTTCAGACGGTCCATGGCCTTGATCAGGGCACCGACGAGCGAGGTCTTGCCCGTGCCCGCGTAGCCGTTCAGCACAAACACGTCGCGGTCGCCGCTCGCCGCGGCGAAATCCGCCATGCCGCGCAGCACTTCCTCCTGCTGCCCCAGCGGCTCGAATGGTAACGCCGCCAGCGCTTTGCTATACAGATTGTCGGCAACCGATGGCGTGTCCCCGAGGTTTATTCCGTCAAGTACTGTCATAATTACATAAAAATGATTAACGGTGCACTCCGTTTGCGAAAAAATTCGTATATTTGCGGTGAATTTCAAGGAGGGTATTCCGGCTTGATTCCGAGGCCAAATTTAGACAAAAAAGAAACTAAACCCAAACAATAGATATAAAATATCAAAGCAATGAGAATTGAGAAAATCGTAGGCCGCGAGATACTTGACTCGCGTGGCAATCCGACAGTTGAAGTTGATGTACATCTGGAGTGTGGCGTAATGGGCCGCGCAGCCGTGCCTTCGGGCGCATCGACAGGCGAGAACGAGGCTCTGGAGCTTCGTGACGGCGATCCCAAGCGTTACATGGGCAAGGGCGTACAGAAGGCTGTAGCCAACGTCAACGACGTGATTGCACCGGCACTTATCGGCCACATGGCCGACGACCAGATCGGTATCGACAACATCATGCTGGCACTCGACGGCACTCCCACCAAGTCGAAGCTCGGCGCTAACGCCATCCTCGGCGTATCGCTGGCCGTTGCCAAGGCTGCTGCCAACGCTCTCGAGATGCCTCTCTACCGCTATGTAGGCGGCTGCGACACATACGTTCTCCCCGTGCCCATGATGAACATCATCAACGGTGGTGCTCACAGCGACGCTCCCATCTCCTTCCAGGAGTTCATGATCCGTCCCATCGGCGCTCCCAGCTTCAAGGAGGGTATCCGCATGGGTACCGAGGTGTTCCACAACCTGAAGAAGGTACTCAAGGCCCGTGGCCTCAGCACCGCTGTTGGTGACGAAGGTGGTTTCGCTCCCGCCCTCAACGGCACGGAGGACGCTCTGGACTGCATCATCAAGGCTATCGAGGCTGCCGGCTATGTTCCCGGCAAGGACGTTACTATCGGTCTTGACTGCGCTTCCTCCGAGTTCTACCGCGACGGCATGTACTGCTACGACGCACTCAACAACGGCACTCCCAAGGAGAAGAACGGCAAGCATCTCACCAGCGAGGAGCAGGCCAAGTATCTTGAGGAGCTCATCACAAAATACCCCATCGACTCCATCGAGGACGGTATGGACGAGAACGACTGGGCCGGCTGGAAGATCCTGACAAACCTGATCGGCGACCGTTGCCAGCTCGTTGGTGACGACTTCTTCGTAACCAACGTGAAGTACCTCGAGAAAGGTATCGAGGAGGGCTGCGCAAACTCCATCCTGGTTAAGGTTAACCAGATCGGTTCGCTCACCGAGACCCTGCGTGCCGTTCAGATGGCTCAGCGCAACAACTACACAGCCGTTATCTCCCACCGTTCGGGCGAGACCGAGGACGCTACTATCGCCGACCTCGCAGTGGCTATGAACGCCGGCCAGATCAAGACCGGTTCCGCGAGCCGTTCCGACCGTATGGCCAAGTACAACCAGCTCCTCCGCATCGAAGAGGAACTCGGCGACCGCGCTGTTTACGGCTACAAGAAGATCGCCCGCAAGTAATTTCTGATTACTCGATTTCATCACAAGAGACGTCCGTTTGCGCGGACGTCTTTTTTTTATTAACTTTGTCTGTTGCCAGAAGGTGACACATTCGCCGAAAACAGAATATTAAACGATTTCTATAACAACATGAAACAACAAGAGGAAGAAAATATCATGACCGGAACCGGTCTGCCCGAAAACGCCTTCCGCGAGCTTGGCTCCGACGAGCAGTACGTGCCGTTGATGGAACCGGCGCACGACCAGAAGGAGGTCACCGTCTATTCCGTGGGAATGGGATTGCTGATGGCCGTGATTTTCAGCGCAGCGGCCGCTTATCTCGGTCTGAAAGTGGGGCAGGTCTTCGAGGCCGCCATCCCGATCGCGATCATCGCCGTCGGCCTCAGCTCGGTGCTCAAGAAGAAAAACGCTCTCGGCCAGAACGTGATTATCCAGAGCATCGGAGCCTGCTCCGGTGTGATTGTGGCAGGCGCCATCTTCACGTTGCCCGCCCTCTATATCCTGCAGAGCAAATACCCCGACATCACGGTCAATTTCTATCAGATTTTCCTCTCGTCGTTGCTCGGAGGCATTCTGGGAATTCTCTTCTTCATCCCCTTCCGCAAATATTTCGTGAAGGATATGCACGGCAAGTATCCCTTCCCCGAGGCCACGGCCACCACGCAGGTGATCGTGTCGGGCGAGGCTGCAAGCGCCAGCGGCGATAACAGCCAGGCCAAGACTCTGCTTATTGCATCGCTGATCGGCGGTCTCTATGATTATATCGTGGCGACCTTCGGATTCTGGGCCGAGACCATCACCACCACCTGCATGAGCTGGGGACAGGCCATGGCCGAGAAAGTCAAGGTCGTGTTCAGCTGCAACACCGGCGCAGCTCTGCTGGGTCTGGGATACATCGTCGGATTGAAATATGCTTTCGTGATCTTTGCCGGATCCATCTTTGTGTGGTGGATCATCATCCCGCTGATGGGCACTTACGGATCGCCTGAACTTGCAGCCATGTCGCCCGACCTTATCTTCAAGGACTATGCCCGCATGATCGGAATCGGCGGTATAGCCATGGCCGGTGTGATAGGCATCATCAAGTCCTGGGGCATCATCGTCAATGCCGTCGGACTCGCAGGCCGCGAGTTCAAGGGCGGTGCCACTGCCGCCAAGCAGGTGCGCTGGCAGATGGATATCTCCATGAAGCATGTGGTGTTCTTCATCGTGCTGGCTCTTGTGGCCGTGTTTATCTTCTTCTGGTTCGGCGTGATCCATACCTTCTGGCAGGCCGCCGTGGCCTGGGTAGTAGTGACGGTCATCGCTTTCCTCTTCACCACTGTGGCCGCCAACGCCATCGCTATCGTGGGTTCGAACCCCGTGTCGGGAATGACGCTGATGACGCTGATCATCGCTTCGGCCATCTTCGTGGCCATCGGCCTTAAAGGTACCAGCGGCATAGTCGCTGCCATGGTGATCGGCGGTGTCGTCTGCACGGCCCTCTCGATGGCCGGAGGCTTCGTCACCGACCTCAAGATCGGATACTGGGTCGGTTCGACGCCCAAGAAGCAGGAATCCTGGAAATTCCTCGGAACTCTCGTGTCGGCGGCAACTGTCGGCGGCGTGATCATCATCCTCAACAAGGTCTACGGATTTACCGGTGACAACGCCCTGGTCGCTCCTCAGGCCAACGCCATGGCCGGTGTGATCGAACCCCTCATGATGGGCGGCGACACGCCCTGGGTGCTCTATATGGTCGGTGCTATCCTGGCACTGATCCTGAACTGGCTCGGTGTTCCGGCGCTGGCTTTCTGCCTTGGTATGTTCATTCCCCTCTCGCTCAACACCCCGATGCTTGTCGGCGGCGCGGTGGCCTACTTTGTGCAGCACTCCTCCAAGGATGCCGATGTCGCCAAGGCCCGTCACGATCGCGGCACGCTTATCTCTTCCGGTCTGATCGCGGGGGGGGCACTCTTCGGTGTATTCGCAGCCATTACCCGGTTCGCCGGCTTCGAGTATGTCAACAATGCTCCTCAGGGCCTGACTCAGGGTCTCGGCCTGCTGGCTTACGTTCTGATCATTGCATATGTTTACTTCGATTCTCGTCGAGCAAAAGCATAAGAATATAAGGTTATTGCGTTAAAACTTTCAATTAAGGAAAAAATTCACTAATTTTGTGGTCTAAACCCTTAGGCATACTTCCTTAAGCGAAGAATAATAACTTTTACTCGAATGAAAGCATATGTATTTCCCGGACAGGGAGCCCAGTTTGTAGGCATGGGCAAGGACCTTTATGACAACAACGCCGAAGCGCACGAGCTCTTCGAGAAGGCCAACGAGATTTTAGGATTCCGAATCACCGACCTGATGTTCAACGGCACGGAGGAAGATCTGAAGCAGACCAAGGTGACGCAGCCTGCCATCTTCCTGCACAGTGTTCTTTTGGCCAAGAGCCTGGGCGACGAGTTCAAGCCCGACATGGTAGCCGGACACAGCCTCGGCGAGTTCTCGGCATTGGTAGCTGCCGGTGCTCTGAGTTTCGAGGAGGGTCTGAAGCTTGTCTCCAAGCGTGCTATGGCCATGCAGAAGGCCTGCGAGGTTAAGCCCTCCACCATGGCCGCCATCATCGCCCTTCCCGACGAGAAGGTCGAGGAGATCTGTGCCGGTGTCGAAGGCGTGGTGGCTCCCGCCAACTACAACTGCCCGGGTCAGGTTGTTATCAGCGGTGACGTAGAGGCTGTCAACGCCGCTTGCGAAAAGATGAAGGAGGCCGGTGCCAAGCGCGCTCTTGTCCTCAAGGTCGGCGGTGCTTTCCACAGCCCCCTTATGCAGCCCGCTCACGCCGAACTCGCCGAGGCCATCAACGCCGCCGAGTTCAAGACGCCCGTTTGCCCCATCTATCAGAACGTTGACGGCAAACCCCACACCGATCCCGAAGAGATCAAGGCCAATCTGATCAGCCAGCTCACAAGCCCCGTACGCTGGACTTACGACGTGCAGGCCATGATCGCCGACGGTGCTGACGAGTTTATTGAGCTCGGTCCCGGCAGCGTTCTCCAGGGTCTGGTCAAAAAGATCAACCGCGAAGTCTCCACTTCCGGAATGAATTGAAACAACAAGCCGGGATTTTACCGCCAAGCTTGCGACAACCGGTAATCCCATATTATACTAACGCATCTATGAATATTGCAATTGTAGGCGCCAGCGGCGCCGTAGGTGCGGAATTCCTGCGTGTGCTCGAGGAGCAGAATTTCCCTGTCGACAGTCTCCGGCTGTTCGGCTCGGCTCGCTCCGCGGGCACAACGCGCAAATTCCGCGGCCAGGACTATGTGATCGAGGAACTCACCACGGATTCCGATTTCAGCGGCGTCGATATCGCCTTTACTTCCGCCGGCGCCGGTGTCAGCCGTGACTTCGCCGAGACAATCACCCGACATGGCACTCTGATGATCGACAACTCGTCGGCATTCCGCATGGATCCCGAATGTCCGCTGGTAGTGCCCGAGGTAAACGGCGACGACGCCTTCGACCATCCCCGCAACATCATCGGAAATCCCAACTGCACCACCATCCAGATGGTGGTGGCTCTGGGCGCTATCGAGAAACTCTCGCATATCCGCCGTGTGCATGTGGCCAGCTATCAGGCCGCCAGCGGCGCCGGTGCCTCCGGCATGGCCGAACTGCAGCAGCAGACCTGTGAGATCGCCTCGGGCAAGGACTGCACTGTCAGGAAGTTTGCCCATCAGCTCGCCATGAACGTCATCCCTCACATCGATGTCTTTACCGACAACGGATACACCAAGGAGGAGATGAAGATGTACAACGAGACCCGCAAGATCATGCACTCCGACATCGAGGTGTCGGCCACATGCGTGCGCGTGCCCGTGCTCCGTTCGCACAGCGAGGCCATCTGGGTCGAGACCGAAGAGCCTGTGAGCCTCGAGGACGCAGCCCGCGCTTTCGAGGAGGCCGAAGGCCTGATATATGTGCCCCTGGGCGATCCCTCCGATCCGCAGTATCCCATGCCTAAGGATATCGCCGGAAAGGATCCCGTATATGTGGGTCGTCTCCGCAAGGATATCTCCAACCCCAACGGCCTCTCATTCTGGGTTGTGGGTGACCAGATCAAGAAGGGCGCGGCCCTCAACGCCGTGCAGATCGCTATGTACATGATCAATAAAAGGAAATAAAGAAGTTGTTTAAACTAATTTTTATGGTAAGATTAATGAAGATTACCATAAAGTTTACACAATTTCAAATTTTTTAGTTTACGTAAATTAGTTTAAACAACTTCTATGGGAAATCCGAAGCTGGAACTTGCCCGTCGCATCATCGAGAATACGGGCGCGAGTCTCTTCCTGACCGGCCGGGCCGGTACGGGCAAGACCACTTTCCTGCACGACTTGCGGGCATCGACGCGCAAGCGTGTCGTGGTCGCCGCTCCAACGGGCATCGCCGCCATCAATGCCGGCGGCGTCACGCTGCATTCCTTGTTCCAGCTCGATTTCGGTATCTTTGTTCCCGGACAGGCGCATCACGAGAAATTCCGTATGCGCAACGAGAAGATGAAAATCATCCGCGGCATGGACCTGCTGGTCATCGACGAGGTCAGCATGGTCCGTGCCGATGTCCTGGACGCTGTCGACGACTCCCTGCGCCGCCTGCGCGACCGTAACAAACCATTCGGCGGTGTCCAGCTGCTGCTGATCGGCGATCTGCAGCAGCTCCCGCCCGTGGCGCGCGAAGACGAGGAGAAAATCCTGCGGCAGTATTATCCCACCAATTATTTCTTCGAGTCGCACGCTTTGAAGCAGCTCGATTACGAGACCGTCGAACTCGACCAGGTCTACCGTCAGAACGACGCCGAGTTCCTCGACATCCTCAACGCCATCCGCGACAACCGTGTCGACGACCGCGTGCTCGCACGCCTTAATTCGCGTGTGCCCCGCAAGTTCATTCCCGACGATTACGACGGCTATATTCGTCTCACTACCCACAACCGGCTCGCCGCCGACATCAACGAGCAGCGTCTGGACCGTCTCCCCACGCCCGAGACCTGCTTCGAGGCCCGTGTCGAGGGTAAATTCCCGGAGTCGATGTATCCCGCCGACCCGCAGTTGCGTCTCAAGGTCGGCACGCAGGTGATGTTCATCAAGAACGACACCGGTTTTCCGCGAGCCTATTACAACGGCATGCTCGGCGAAATCGTGGCAATCGACGAGGAGAACGGTGTCGCCGTCCGACCCATGGAGGGTGGCGATATCATTACTGTCGGTGCTGTGGAATGGCCCAACAACACCTATGCCGTCGACGAGAAGACCAACCAGATAGTGGAGAAGCGCGAGGGATCATTCTACCAGATTCCGTTGCGGCCGGCCTGGGCCGTGACCATTCACAAATGCCAGGGCCTGACCTTCGACCGCGCCATTGTCGATGTGAGCCGCAGTTTCGCGCACGGGCAGGCATACGTGGCTCTGTCACGCTGCCGCAACCTGCAAGGACTCGTGCTGGAACGTCCCGTGAGCCCCTCCGCCATTATCAGCGACCGTACCGTCGTGTCCTATCTCGACTCGCATTGCAACCGCGATATCACCGAGGAGAGAATGTCCGAACTGGAACGCGCCTACCGGGTGTCGCTGCTCGACCAGCTCTTCTCGTTCCGGATTCTGTTTGCCGCCATGGAAGGCGTGGTCAGAATTCTGGCCGAGAATTTCGCCCGCTATTATCCGTCGATGGTCAGCGACTGGTCGTCGACTCTCGAATCCAAGCGCCAGGAGGTGAATGCGGTGGCCGACAAATTCCGCACGCAGTACGTGCGTCTGGCCATGTCGACCGATCACGCAGACGCCGCCGCTCTGCAACAGCGCGTCCGTGCCGCTGCCAACTATTTCCTCGGCACGATGCAGCCCCTCTCCAAACTCGTGGCCTTTACAAATGTCGAATCGCAGAACAAGCATGTAAAACAGAAGCTTGCCGACCGGCTGGAACTGTTCTCCGATCTGCTCAAGGCCAAGGTGCATCTGCTCAGTACATTCCGCAGCCGCGATTTCGATGCCGACACTTATCTTGACGTTAAGGCCGCAGCGTTGCTGCAGGGTGCTTCCGCACTTAAAACTTCACATAAGACGGTCAAAACCGCCGCGAAGACTCCCAAAGCTCCGAAACCTGTTGCCTCGGCACCGGTAGAGACTCCTAAGGCCGGCAAGGTGAAGAAAAAGAAAGTAGAGAAGATTCCTTCGTCACAGGTCACGGCCGATATGGTCCGCAAGGGAATGAACGTAGAGGAGATTATGGCCGAACGGAGTTTATCCCAAGACACTGTCATCGGTCATATCCGCCGCGAGATATCCATTCCCGAACTGAAGAAGCTGTTGCCTGTGCTGGTAAGTCCCGAAGCGCTCCCGGCCCTTGTGGACTATGCATGCAACAATCCGGAGCGCTCAATGACCGTCCCCGAGATTATCGAGACTTTGCCGGGCCAGCCCTCCTACGAGGAAGCATGTTTCGTGTTCCGCGCCTACGGCTGTACATACAAATCTCCGGAAGTCGTGCAGGAACCTCCGGAGATTTATGGCAAGCCCGAAGACTTTATTCAGGCTGAAGTTACAGATTGAAATAGTAAGTGCCGGTCGACAGATTGGCGTAGAACTTGTACAGGACGTTCCTCAGATAGTGTGAGCAGTTGTAGGCCTGGATATCCACGCCGTTATCCCAGGTGTTGGTCCATGGATTCCATGCGTTGAGTACGTTCACGTCGTATTGGACTCCGTTGTAGACGTAGCAGACATATAGCGGCAATACGCGCCATATGCCCTGGGCGTCGTATCCGCAGGCTATCACCTTCTCCGAGCCCTGATTGGTGAGCGTGGGTGCGCTTACGGTGGGCGTCACGATGATTGTCGGGTTATAGTTCCAGCCGTCGTACCAGGGGCTGTCCCAATAGCCGGGGCTGACATAACCGGGAGGAAAACCGCTGTTCCAGCCCGGACCGGGACCGAAACCGGGGCCGGGACCGAATCCACCGCCACCGCCCATGTTGGGCGTGAAACTGCCGCCGCTACCCGGTGCCGGCAATGAATTCTGGGCCATCAGCCCGAGAGCGCCGGCCATTATCATGGCTAGCACAAATATAGAGCGTTTCAAGCTTTTCATTGTTATAATCTCCTTTCAAAGGCTATAACAATCGAACGCCCCTCCGGGTTGCCGCCAGAAAGAAGCTCCGAGACAAATCCCGATTAATCGGGATTTATCAGGATTTATCAGGATTTATCAGGTTTAATCTTGATTCATCGGGATTAATCTTGATTCATCGGGCGGAGCCCATCACAGCGCGGATAGTCGCTGCAACCCCAGAACTCGCGGCCCTGCATCTGGCCTTTCTTCTGCATACGACGCAACATCGGCTTTCCGCACTTCGGACAGAGCGGTGCGCCAGCCTCTGCTGCCTGGACCTTGCGGGCTTCAAGTCGTTCGGCTGTCATATTTTCAGTGAAGCCACCCGTCTGGCGGAAGCTCTCAAGCTGACTCTGAATCTGGGACTGTAGCATCTTGTTCTGTCTGAGACACAACACTAACAGCGCATTGGCCACTATTTCGGGATTCTTATTATTGAGCCATCTGTCGAATTTGCTTTTTTGATTGAGAATGTGTATGGCTGCATCATGCAGATAGCTGTTGGTATATTGCGGCGTATCAAGCCTCATTTGCCAAATTACCTCGCGGTCAGGGTTACCTATAGCCCATACATCTGCCCGGAGACGCAGCAGGAAATTAAAGAGATCGCCCTGAAGTTCGTCAAAACTCGCTCTTGCCACGTCGAGCAGCTTCATTTCAGTTTCCACCGACGTAGAGTGTCGGGCTGAGCCTTCTGCGATATTGGCCACACCACAACGGGCAGCCATTACCATCTGGTCGTAAAGACGACGTCCGGGATCCATTCGATGGTCGATAAACCGGTCGCAGAAATCCTGTGTGCCAAGCTGAATCACGTTGGCTAAAATCCAGGAGTTAAGCCAATAATAAGATTGAGAAAACTGAATATTGACGCTCATAATTATTCCGGTATTTCACACAAATATAATGCAATTACAAAACATCCGCAAATCTTAATAGACGAATAATTGCGCCCCGCCGCGATGTTCCCGACAGCCGGACAACAGATCCGCGCTGCGATGGATTGCGCCCAATGACTCAAGATTAATCCTGATCAATCAGGACAAATCCCGATTAATCAGGACAAATCCCGAATAATCAGGACAAATCCCGATTAATCAAGATAAATCGAGATTAATCGGGATTAATTTTAGCGGGGGAGGAGGTCGTAGTTACGCATATGTCAGTCGCGCTTGTCCAGTTCGGCCAGCACCTTGTCCAGGCGTTCGCGCTGGGAATCCGACAGCTCTGCGCGTTTCTGCATGCCCTCGGCCATTAAGCCCAAGGTCATCACCACGCCCTTGTCGTCGCTGCTCAGGCTGTCCCGCCATATCTGGAACTCCTCGTTGTTCATCTTGGCGGTCTTCTTGTTCAGGATCTCCAGCTGGTCGATCACGAAGTCGTAATCGTCGGCGGTGACGTCCTTGCTGTCCTTCTTCACCAGGTCGCTGATGCCCTGCAGGTCCAGGTCGGCAACCTCTTCCGACACGACAACCTCCTGGCCGTCCACGTTCACTGACTTCTTCTCGTTCGAACCGCCGCAGGCGGTCATCGTGGCTGCTGCTATGGCCATGAATGCCACATAAAGGATTTTCTTCATAGTAAATAGTTCTTTAAAGGTTAATCGTTGCGGTCACAAAACTAATTATAAATGAATCAACGCAGCGCACAATGCGTAAAATTATCGTCACAACAGGAGGGTTGGGAGGTTACAATCCGTCAAAAGATGTTGATAATACGTAAATATGTATGATTTACAAGCTGTTGCGAAAATCGGTCGGCTTGACGCCCCTCACCTTGACAAAGGTACGGATAAAGGACTGCGGGCTGTTGAAGCCTGACCGCGCGGCTATGACCTTGACCGAATCGTTTGTGTCGCGCAACAACGCGCACGCGTGGTCGACGCGCATCGTGTTGACGTATTCGTAAAACGAGGCGCCGGCTTCCTGGTTGAAATAGTTGCTGACGTAGGTGCGGTTGGTGTTGCAGGCCTCGGCCACGTCCGACAACTTGAGATGCGGGTTGAGGAAAATCTGGCTCTCGCGGAACAGCTGCTCTATCTTCCGGCCCAGCTCCGAGAGCGCCGGTGCTGGCGTTTCGGCGGGCGTCTCCACATCTGTCCGCAGCTCGTCCATCACCTGCTCGTGTTTGTACAGGAAGTAGCAGATGGTGGTCCAGATGCCTAATGACAGCAGCATGTACAGAATTTCCACGTTGAGGTGTATGGCCACGCAGTTGACCACCCACAGGGTCAGCAGAACGTAAAACGACACCAGAATAGTGCGCAGCCAGTTGAGGTTGATGTTCTCGGTATACGAAAAATGCTCTCTGAGACGACTGTGGTAACGGGGAATTTGCACCAGCGTCCATATCATGAAGAAATTGCCGTACACCACGGCCCAGGCGGTCAGTATGTAATAGAAGATGTCGTTGCGCGTGGGAATGAACAGAGCCGGTAGCACCAGGAACGGCGCCTCCATCAGCAGCATGTCCCGTATTTTCAACCGCCCGGGCTCGACAAGTTCCACCAGGATGAACGAGTACATCGGCACGGCGATCATGTCGAGCGACGACTGCATGTTCCACCAGTAGCCGTCGGTATACTGGCCCTTGAGCATGAAGAAGTTGGCCGAGAGGCACTGCAGGGCGAGTGTGCACATCAGCAGAGCCAGCAGGCGCGACAGACGGTCAGCCTTGCGCACGAAGAAGTACGTCATCATGGCGTAGAACATCGTGCACAATCCGTAGACATAATAGAGGCTGTTTATTTCCATATAAATTGTCTCTGCAGTGACAAAGATAATAAATTGTCTCTGCAGTGACAAAAATAACGATATGACCGGCGTTATTTGACGTAGAGGAAGACGGGTTTGGATTCGCGGTTCAGGCGGTCCAGGGTGGTCACGGCGTAGGTCATGCCGCGCTCGGCATTCTCAACGCGCACGCGGTTGTAGGGCGTCATCGCCACTATGGCCTGGGGATCCTCGGTGTCCTGCTTTTCGCCCGGGAAGAATTCATAGACCACGAACTTCACTACGTCGTCGCTCTTCGGCTCGCGGCCCTGCTCCGGACGGTTCCATTCCAGGAATTTTCCCTCATGGCTCTTAACGATTTTAAGGTGTTTGATTCCTTTGGGACCATGTCCGGGACCGTCGTAGACGGGGGGCAGCGCTATTGTCGACTGGTATTTCGACGCCAGCGAGTCGGCCGCTCCCTTGTAGTTGCCGGTCACCCAATAGCCATGCCACCAGACATTGCCCTTCACGTTGGGAAGCTGTCGTGTCAGACGCACCTTCGTGTCGAGCTCGTTGCGGTCGTTGTTGCCCGGATCGGCCATGTTCATGGTGCGCTGCACGTCCTGGCCGATGTAAAGGTCGCTGTTATGGATATTGTCGTTCCACCACTTCACCAGCTTGCGGCTCGGTGCGGCCTTCGTGTCCAGATTCCAGTAGAGCTGCGGCACGATATAGTCCATCCAGCCCTTGCGGTCCCACAGCAGCACGTCGGCGTAGAGGCCGTCGTAGTTCTGCAGCCCGCTGCTTTCCGACCCGCGCGGATCGTTCGACTTGTTGCGCCAGATGCCGAACGGGCTGATTCCGAAGCGCACCCAGGGCTTCTCCTTCTTGATAGTACGGTGCAGCTGCTCGATCAACAGATCCACATTGTGCCGGCGCCAGTCGCCGCGGTCCATGCCGTTGCCGAATTTACGGTAGCTCGCGTCGTCGGGAATCGATTTCCCGGCGGCGGGGTAGGGGTAGAAATAGTCATCGATATGAATGCCGTCCACGTCGTAGCGCCGCAGAATGTCGGTAACCACCTCGCAGATGAAATCGCGGTTCTCCTGATAGGCCGGGTCGAACAGCACCTGTCCGTTGTAGCGGAAAAACCGTTCAGGCTCACGGTTCGACAGATGATCGGCGGGCAGTGTTTCCTTGGCGGTCGACGTCACCCTGTAGGGGTTGAGCCAAGCATGGAACTCCAAGCCGCGGCGATGGGCTTCGGCGATGGCGAATTCCATCGGATCCCACACCGGATTCGGCGCTTTGCCCCGTTTACCCGTCAGCCACGCGCTCCAGGGCTCCAGCTCCGACTTGTAGACCGCATCGGCCGTAGGACGCACCTGGAATATCACCACATTGCATCCGGCGTCCTGCAGCTTGTTGAATTGGTCCACAATATAGGCCCGGGCCTGTTCGGGGCTCTTGTCCTGCCATTGACTCTGGCCAATGACATGCAGCCAGGCCCCCCGGAACTCCCGTTTCGGGTTGTTGTAGGCAAAGGCTGTCAGCGATATGGTAAGTGCCAGAAGCAATTGTAAGAAGCGTCGCGTCATGTCGGTCAGTTTGTTCAGAGGTTATTTTGGTTAGAGGATTCTTTGGCAGTCACGCCTATGCCGAACAAGGCATAGTCGTAGTAGACCGGGTCGTCCGGTCGCAGTGCGCGCAGCGTGGCGGTCAGTTCTTCGACCGTGTGGCGGTCGTTGGCCTTGCGCGTGGTGAGACCCAGGTTGCGGGCGGTATTGCCCACATGTACGTCCAGCGGAATGTAAAGCCGGCTTTTCGGAATGGACTTCCATACGCCGAGGTCGACGATGCCGTCATCGCGCACCAGCCAGCGGAGCGCCATGTTGATGCGCTTCAGTGCCGTGTGCTTCAGATCGGCCGGCAGACACCGCTCGCAGGGCACGCCGCCGTTCTGCGCCGTGAAAACTTCCTGCATCGCGGCAGTCAGACGCCATGCCGGCGCGGCGTCCTCGCCGCTTCCCGTCTTTTTGCTAAACGCATCCAGACTCGGATTGTTCGTATAAATGCCGTGCAACCCGTTGAGAAATTGCTTGAGATGACGTCCGAAAAAGGTCCGGTGGATGTTGATCTCCGGGTCCAGATCGTCGTATCCCCGCTCCATCACGTAGCGGTAGGGCTCATGTTCCATCAGGTCCAGAAGCCGTTCGGTATCGCGGCATATCATCCGGCGGTTGCCCCATGCCAGTGTCGCCGCCAGCAGTGACACGATTTCAATATCCTGCAGGCGTGTGAAGCGACGCGGAAACTGTACCGGATCCGATGCGATGAAATCCGGATTGTTGATGCGTGCCGCCTCTTCATCCAGAAGCTGCGCAATGTCACCGGGAATGACGCTCATCGGGTCTCCTTTCAACGGTTTACTTTCGGTGTGCGGTGCGCTTTCTCAAGTTCGAGCGCCACACTGATATTCACCGTGCGCAGGGTCGAGACAAATGCCGAGTCGTAAGCCGCCGCGCAACGTGGCTTCTTGGCCGTGACATATTTGCTCTGACCAGCACGTGCTTCCAGGAGCCGGGCCTGCAGCGAGATCGTGTCGTGCCATGGCCGGTTTACGAAAATGCGTGCCGCCTCGCGGCCTTCGAGTTGGGCTGCCTCGATTTCGGCTGCGGTTTCCTCGCTGTCCTTCATACTCTTGCTGTTGCACGAAGCAAGCGACAACAGGGCGATCGCCCCGGCAGCCATAATAGCTTTGATATATTTCATTTTGATCATTGTTTTATTTGTTACCGTAGAGGCTGTTCCACCAGCGGGGATCATCCTGCAGCCACTTGGCGAACCAGGCCATTATCGTGTTCTGCCACAGCAGTTTCTTCTCGTAGTCCGAGATCACATGGTTCTCACCTTCGACGGTGATGAATTCCACATCGCGGCCCAGGATGCGCAGTGCGTTGAACAGCTGGATGCTCTCGCCGATGGGCACGTTGGTATCGGCCGTTCCGTGCAGCAGCAATAACGGCGTGTGTATCTTGTCGGCATTGAACAGCGAACCTTGCTTTGTGTAAAGCTCGGGATCGGTCCAGGGGTAGCTCTTGGCAGCCGCGACCGAATTGTAGGAATATCCCCAGTAGCCCTCGCCCCAGTAGCTTGTCACGTTCGATATGCCGGCATGCGACATGGCTGCGGCGAAGATGTCGGTCTTCGTGAGCAGGTACTGGGTCATGAAGCCGCCGTAGGAGGCTCCCAGACAGCCAATCTTCTTGTCGTCGACAAAGGGGTGTGCCTTGCAGAAAGCCTTCACGCCCTCGATGATCTCGTCGGCCGTGCGCTTGCCCCAGGCATTGACATGACGTGCCGAGAACTCCTGGCCGTAGCCTGTGGTGCCGCTCGGATTGAGAGTGTAGACCACATAGTCGCGGCTGGCGAACACCTGCGGCGAGTAGAGGTGATAGAATCCGGCGCTTGTCGGCGATGTCCCTCCGTAGTAGTATACGATCAGCGGATACTTGCGCTGGGGATCGAAATCGGGAGGCAGGCACATGTAGCCGTCGATCAGGCTGCCGTCGGACGCTGTGAAGCTCCAGGGGCGCATTTCGCCAAACTGCATGTCGCCCAGGTATTGTTTCAGCGGATCGTCGACCAGCGTGTTGCGGCCGTTCTTGAGGTCGAGCAGCCATGCCGCGCCCTCGTTGGTGAAGCCGCCGCCGTAGTAGGCCACCAGGCGTTCCTCGTTGTCGCCGATGCTGAAACCGCGCACCGTCTCCACCTCTTTGGCCAGCATGCGGATTACTCCGCTGCCGGGATTCAGCTCGTAGAGGTCGCGGAAGAATCCGCGCTCGCCGATGAAATATATCATATTGTTGACGGGGTTCCACGTCACGCTCCCTTCGATCGACGGATCGAAGTCGCGGGTCATGGCGCGCACTCTGCGCGTGGCGATATCCATGATGAAACCCTGACGGTCGAAGTCGTTGCCGATAGGTTCCGGCGCATAGTTGGCGCCGATTCCGCCCAGGGCGTCCGGGCCTCCCGTCAGGAACACCTGGCGTCCGTCGGGCGAGTATACCGCGTCATTGACGCCGCTGTCGGCGTTGGAGGTCGTCACGATCGTATCCGTTGCGAACGTGCGCATGTCCATCTGGATCAGCGACGACCGGTAGAAGGGATATTTGTCGGGTGTGGCCCGCGATGAAATGTAGAGCAGCTTCGAGCCGTCGCGGGTCATGTCGCAGAACTGTGTCGTGGCGCCGCCGTAGGTGAGCACCGTCGAGACGCCGGTCTCCATGTCGTAGCGCGACAGATAATAACGGTCTCGGTCGCCGGGAATACGGTCGTCCGGAGTGCGCACGCGGCGCATCACGCCGGTCTCCTTCGCGCCCTCGACATTCGTGTAATAGATCAGATACTGTTCATCGGGCGAAACGGTGATCTCGTCCGAGGGAATGGCCGTGGCTATCCGCTGGCTGCGCATGCCGGGCACGCTCAGCGTGTATAGATCGTAGCCCTTCACACCGGCGCGGGTGAAATAGAGCCGGTTTCCACGGGGCATCCATTCGGCCGACTGGTTGATATCCTCGCTGATGACGCGGCCGGTGGCCGTTTCGGTCAGCACGGCGCGGCGTCGCGTCTCGGTCGCCGACACAGTCTCGCGGTACCGGGTCAGCAGGTACTTGCCGTCGGGCGAGAGCGACACTCCCGTCACGCGGTCACCCTGCATCGTGGCCACAGGGCTGACGCGCCTGTGAAGGTCGGCTCCGGATTGCAGGGACACGTCCTTGTATTCGGCATCGGGGGCGAATTCCAGTTTGAATCCCGCCGGGCCCTTGTCATCGGGCATGGTCAGGATGTTGACAGTGATCTGCATGTCGGCTTCGGGGAGCAGTTCGAGCGGAGCGGTTGTCGGCTTGGCTGTGCTGTCGGAGCTTTCATGCGATACCAATGCCTCGCCGTTGACGCTTACTTCCGCACGCGAGGCTGTGGTCAGTTTCAGCGTGCCCTTGGCATAGCGCGCAGCGCGCAGACGCGTGGTGTAGGTGCGCAGTTCCGGCGCGTCGGTACTCTTCGAGCCCCCGACCATTCCTGTGCTGTCGGTCAGCAACGGCTTCCATTTGCTGTCGTCGGGCCATTGGCCGGCCAGATGCCGCGAGTGCAGCAATTGTGTTGCCTCGAACTTGTTTTCGCTTTCCACGCTGTCGGGCTGTGCCGGCACCCTCAGACGCGCCATCGGTGCCTCCCGGTAGCCGGTTATGGTATAAGCCATGGCCCCGAGTGTTGCACACAAGGCCATGGCTGCGATAGTCCTTCTCATATATAAATGAGTGTTGCGTTATTTACTTATCCGGTCGCTCGTAGGCCTTTACAGATACGAGTTTCACGTGGTAGATCAGATCCGAGTAGGGGAGAACGCTGCCCGACGAGTAGTTGCCGTAAGCCGACTGGTAGGGCAGAATCATCGTCACCGAGTCGCCGACATGCATGTTGGTCAGAGCGGCCCAGAAGCCCAGGATGTTGGTGTTGACCTGCGACTCGTAGATGCTGTCGCCGTTGGCCTTGTAGGAGTTCTGGAGTTTGTTGCCTTCGATGTCCTCCAGCTCATATTTCACCCTGACGGTCGACGTCGAGATCGGCACCAGGTTTCCGGCGGTCAGCGCCCGATCGTTGTGCCATTTCATATAGATGGCGTGCTCGGGAGCCCAGCTCGGAATATAGCGCTCGTACTCGTTCAGGTCGATCGAGGCTATGTAGTCTTCGTTCTGTTTCCTCCAGTTGTCGTAGGTCTCCACGTCGGAGCCCAGACAGGAGGTGAGCGACATCAAGGCGACTGAGGCCAGGCTGAGTAATGACAGTTTCTTCATTGTCAGAATTTTACTTCAGGAGCGCGCTCGGCGCCCGCCTCGGCTTTGAACTGCGGTTTTTCCTTGAACCCGAACCATCCGGCGTAAATCATCGTCGGGAACTTCTTGATGCTCGTGTTGTAGTCCATCACGGCCTCGGTGTAGCGCTTGCGCTCGGTCGAGATCCGGTTTTCCGTTCCCTCGAGCTGAGCCTGCAGGTTCAGGAAGTTTTCGTTGGCTTTCAGGTCGGGATACGCCTCGGATACGGCGAGCAGCGACTTCAGCGCGCCCGAAAGCTCGTTCTGGGCTGCCTGATAGCGGGCCAGATTCTCCTCGGTCAGTTCGTCGGCGGTGAGTGTTATCGACGTCGCCTTGGCGCGGGCTTCCGTCACCTTGGTCAGCGTCTCTTCCTCGTGGGTGCTGTAGCCCTTGACCGTGTTCACCAGGTTCGGAATCAGGTCGGCGCGACGCTGATACTGGTTCTCCACCTGTGCCCACGCCTGGTCAACGCCCTGCTGCTTTTCGACCAGCGAGTTGTAGTTGCACGAGCTCAATCCTGTCATGGCAGTCAGCGCCACCAGCATGTATATGATTCTCTTGATTGTCATGATTTTGAATTTTTAGTTCGGTCAGGGGATTATTTGTCGGCCAGACGGCGCAGCAGGCTGTTCAGGCTTACTTCGTCGGCCAGGATCTTCTCCAGATCGTCGATGTTGACGCGTTTCTGCTCCATCGAGTCGCGGTGACGCAGTGTCACGGTGTTGTCCTCGAGCGTCTGGTGATCGACGGTCACGCAGTAGGGGGTGCCGATGGCGTCCTGACGGCGGTAACGTTTGCCGATCGAGTCCTTCTCATCGTACTGACAGGTGAAGTCGAAACGGAGGCGGTGCTGGATTTCGCGGGCCTTTTCGGGCAGTCCGTCCTTCTTGACCAGTGGGAGTACGGCGCATTTCACTGGCGCGATCGGCGCGGGGAAGTGCAGCACCACGCGGCTGTCGCCGCCCTCGAGCTGCTGGTTCTCGTAGCAACTGCACATCACGCTCAGGAACATGCGGTCAACGCCAATCGAGGTCTCGATTACGTAAGGCACGTAGCTCTGGTTCAGCTCCGGATCGAAGTACTGTATCTTCTTGCCCGAGAATTTCTCGTGCTGCGACAGGTCGAAATTGGTACGCGAGTGGATACCCTCCACTTCCTTGAATCCGAACGGCATGAGGAACTCGATGTCGGTGGCGGCGTTGGCGTAGTGAGCCAGCTTCTCGTGGTCATGGTAACGGTATTTTTCATCGCCCAGTCCAAGGTTCTTGTGCCACTCCAGACGCAGCTTGCGCCAGTAGTCGAACCATTTCATCTCCTCGCCGGGACGTACGAAGAACTGCATCTCCATCTGCTCGAACTCGCGCATGCGGAAGATGAACTGACGGGCCACGATCTCGTTGCGGAATGCCTTGCCGATCTGCGCGATACCGAACGGGATACGCATGCGTCCGGTCTTCTGAACGTTCAGGTCGTTCACAAAGATACCCTGGGCGGTCTCGGGACGGAGGTAAACATCCATCGCGCCGTCGGCCGTGGATCCCATCTCGGTCTTGAACATCAGGTTGAACTGACGTACGTCGGTCCAGTTGCGCGTGCCGCTGATCGGGTCGACGATCTCATAGTCCAGGATTATCTGCTTCAGAGCGTCGAGGTCGTTGGCGTTCATTGCGTCGGAGTAACGCTGATGCAGCTCGTCGCGCTTGGCCTGGTTCTCCAGAACGCGGGCGTTGGTGCTGCGGAACTGTGCCTCGTCGAAGCTGTCGCCGAAACGCTTGGCGGCCTTGGCCACTTCCTTATTGATCTTGTCGTCGAATTTGGCTATCTCGTCCTCGATCAGTACGTCCGCGCGGTAGCGCTTCTTGCTGTCGCGGTTGTCGATCAACGGGTCATTGAACGCGTCGACATGGCCCGATGCCTTCCAGATGGTCGGATGCATGAATATGGCGGAATCGATGCCGACAATGTTGTCGTGCAACATCGTCATCGCCTCCCACCAGTAGCGCTTGATGTTGTTCTTAAGCTCTACTCCGTTCTGGCCATAATCGTATACCGCCGAGAGACCGTCGTATATCTCCGACGACTGGAATACGAAACCGTATTCCTTGGCGTGCGCTATTATTGACTTGAATACGTCTTCCTGCTTTGCCATCTTTTTATCTTTGTTGTCTGATTAGTTACAATTTAAGTTATCCCCGTCACATATCCGGTTCAAATTGCAAAAATAACAAAAAAAATCGAATCTGCGAAACCCATCTCCGAAACTGCTTAAACGAAACGGGGCTGCAGCTTTGCTGCGGCCCCGTTCGAAATGTCAGGCCTCTACGGCCGGGCGCATTTCCATTATCTCAAGACCCAGGTTCAGTGACTTCAACAGCTTCTCGACCGTGCGTATCGAAGGGTTGGCATAATTTCCTTCTATCGACTTAATCATCCGAACACTAACTCCAGAGATATCGGCAAGCGACTGCTGCGTTAATCTCAGCTCCTGCCGACGCTTCCTGATTTCCTGTCCAATGTCCATAATCGACTTATTATTTACCTGGTTATTCTGCCGGCTCTCCGGCATTCTTGTTCATAGTTGGTTGTATTTATATTCCGGCACCTATCGTCACACCGGTCCTTTTTTCTAACGTCCGGAAGTCACATCCGGACATCAGCATTGTTATCATTTGCGAATTTATAGCGAAAATATTTTTTATGCAACTCAGGTATTTTCACTATCTGCGATTTTTAAAAATTTTAAAAAAAATTCAATTTCTACTGCAATGTTTTTGCATTGCGAGCATCGCGGTTCGCGGCAAGAATATCCTCGCCGTGCTCCAGCGCATATTGCCATGCCGCGGCATGGTCATACGGAATTTCTCCCTCCATGATGGCTTCCTTCACGGCATCCTTGATCCATTTTATCTCTTCGCCGGGCGCAAGCCCGAAGTGCTCCATGATTTCGTTGCCGTTAACCGGATTTTTCCAGTTGCGCAGGGCGTCGGCATCGTTGATCTGCTCCATGCGCTCGCGCAACCGGCGGAAGCCCTCCAGCTGACGGCGCACTTTCCCCGGATTCTTCGACGTGATGTCGGCCTCGGCGAGTATCATCAGATCGTCCAGATCGGGACCGGCATCGGTGATGAGGCGGCGCACTCCCGAATCGGTCACTCCGCTTTCGCCCACCGACTGCGGTCGCATATGCAGACCCACAAGTTTGGCCACATACTTCATATTCTCGTTCATCGGCATCTTGTACTTGCGGAAAATGCGCGGCACCATCTTCTCGCCGATGAAGTTGTGGTTATGGAACGTCCAGCCCAGCTTGTCGTCAAACCGTTTGGTAGCCGGTTTGCCGATGTCGTGGAGCAGGGCTGCCCAACGGAGCCATTCATTGTCGCTGCGGGCGGCCACATTGTCGACCACCTGAAGCGTGTGCAGGAAATTGTCCTTGTGACCCACGCCTTCTACAGTCTCAACCCCCTTCAGGTCGAGGATCGGGGGGAAGGCTATGGCCAGCAGCCCCGTGCTGTCGAGCAGTTTGAAACCTATCGACGGGCGCGGCGAACGCATGATCTTGCCCAGCTCGTCGTTGATGCGCTCGCGGGTTATGATCTCCAGCCGCGAAGCGTTGCGGCGTATCGCCTCAAGCGTTTCCGGCAGGATCTCAAAGTCGAGCTGCGTGGCGAACCGCACGGCGCGCATCATACGCAGCGGATCGTCCGAGAATGTGATGTCGGGGTCGAGAGGCGTGCGGATCACGCGCTTGGCCAGGTCAACAAGTCCGTTGAACGGGTCCACGAGTTCGCCGAACCGGTCGGCGTTCAGGCAGATGGCCATGGCGTTGATGGTGAAATCCCGGCGGTTCTGGTCGTCGGTCAGCGTACCGTCCTCCACTATCGGATTGCGGCTCTCCCGGCGGTATGACTCGCGGCGGGCGCCGACAAACTCCAGCTCGAGTCCGTGATGTTTCACCTGGGCCGTGCCGTAGGTGGCGAACACATTCAGCGGCGTGCGGGGCCCGAGATCGCGGGCCACGGCCTCGGCAAGCTCTATGCCGCTCCCCACGGTCACAAGATCGATGTCCTGCGACGGCCGTTGCAGAAAAATGTCGCGCACATAGCCGCCGACCACATATACTTCCCGGCCCATCGCGTCTGCAATGCGGCCGATGCGCCGGAATATGGGATGTTTCAGATCCTCCGACAGATTCATTCAGTCTTTATGTTTTGTGGGCAGTGAGGATTTCGGCGGCATGCTCCGGTCAGCATCCTTGGCGAGTCTCACCCCGATATTCAACAATCCTTTGCTTGCATTGGCCGGGGCCAGAGGTATCAGGTTTACCGAAAGGCCCGGCCGAAGCCGATAATGATCCAGCAGATGCACGACATGTTCTGCGATGCCGAACTTCGGACGGTCCAGAGGCCGTCCCTCCGGCCCGAACAGTTTCAGCCGCAGGGTGTCGCTGACGATGTCGCCGTTATCGTCCTCGACCGACGCCAGCACTGGGATTTCCGCTATGGGCTGCGATTCCAGGTATCTGACAAGGAGCTCCATCCGCGTTGGAGTGCCGATGTAGGATGAGTCGGCCGGGAAGGCCTCGAAATTCATAGGCCGGGACATGTCCCACCCTGAACGCGGCACGTCGTGGTAATGCATGTATATTGTGTCGTCGACCTCTCTGCATGCCGGCAATGCCAGTAGAATCAGGGCGACGGCTGCTGCCCATTTCATGATTCGGACTTTTTCTGTTCGCCGCCTCGCTGTTCGCCGCCGCGGCCACGTTGCCGGCGCCGCTGGTGCTGATGCCGGCCCTCCTCCTGAGGTTTCTTTTCACCCTGCGGCCTGTTCTCGCCTTGCTGTTTCTTTTCGCCTTGCGGCCTGTTCTCTCCCTGCTGTTTCTTTTCGCCTTGCTGCTTCTTTTCGCCCTGCGATTTGTCGCGGCGGCCGCGGTTCTTGCGTTTCTTGCCCTTCGAGCCGTCGAAGCGGGTCAGGCTTTCCTGTTCCACCAGATCGGTGGGTGTCTCCTCGCCCTGGGCGGCTTCCTCTTCGGGCAGCAGGGAGTCTACGCGCACGCCCTGTTTGTTGAGTGCGATTATCTCGAACGCGCGGCTTGAGTCGATGGTCACCAGATTGGCCGGAATCTTGCGGTCGGTGCTGTAGGTCACCTTATGCGCCAGGATATCGCTTTTGAACAGGTAGTAGGTGGCGTCCTTGGTCTCGAGTTGCACATCCTTGCCGGGCATCTGTTTCTGGGCTTCGGCGTAGATGGCCGATTCGAAATTCAGACAGCATTTCAGCTTGGCGCATTGTCCGGCGAGTTTCTGCGGACTCATGCTGATGTCCTGAATGCGGGCGGCGCCTGTGCCCACGCTGCTGAAGCGGGTAATCCACTGCGAGCAGCAAAGCGGCCGTCCGCAGGGTCCGATGCCGCCGATACGGCCGGCTTCCTGACGTGCTCCGATCTGGCGCATCTCCACGCGCACCTTGAAAGTGTCTGCAAGCACACGGATCAGAGCCCGGAAGTCCACGCGCTCGTCGGCTATGTAATAAAATATGGCTTTTGCAGCATCCGCCTGGTATTCGACGTCGCCTATCTTCATGTTCAGCAACAATCCCTCGGCGATGCGGCGCGCCTTGATCATCGTCTCATGCTCCAGGCTGTGGGCCTCGTCGGCGCGGTCAAGTTCCTGGGGCGTGGGGTAGCGCAGCAGTTTCCGCAGCTCGGAATCCTCCTTGATGCCGTTCTTGCGCATCTGGAGCTTCACGAGACGCCCCGTCATGTTCACGCGTCCGATGTCGTAGCCGGGCTGCGACTCCACCACCACCGTGTCGCCGATCTTTACCTCCGGGCCCAGACTGTTGATGTAATAGCCTGCGCGCGTGTTCTTGAAGATCACCTCCACGATGTCGAAGTCACGCGCGTCCGAGATGCCGGCCAGCCAGTTGGTGGCCTGCAGCTTGGCTCGCGGACATTCCTGCCGGAAGCTGAACTGTTTCTTGTTATGGTCTGTCATCTCAACAACTCAACAACTCAACCTGCTTATTTGGCGAAGCTTACGGCGCGGGTCTCGCGGATCACGGTGATCTTGACCTGACCGGGGTAGGTGAGCTCGTCCTGAATCTTCTTGGCGATTTCGGCCGACAGCTTCTCGGTCTCGTCGTCCGAGATCTTGTCGGCGCCGACGATCACGCGGAGTTCGCGACCGGCCTGGATGGCATATGTCTTGAGGACGCCCGGATAGGAGAGGGCCAGCTGCTCCAGGTCGTTGAGGCGCTTGATGTATGCCTCGACGATTTCGCGGCGCGCGCCGGGGCGAGCACCCGAGATGGCGTCGCATACCTGAACGATGGGCGCCAGCAGTGTGGTCTGCTCCACCTCGTCGTGGTGAGCGCCGATGGCGTTGCAGATGTCGGGTTTCTCCTTGAACTTCTCGGCCAGTTTCATACCGAGCAGTGCGTGCGGCAGCTCCGGTTCGTCATCGGGCACCTTGCCGATGTCATGCAGCAGACCGGCGCGGCGCGCCTTCTTGGGATTGAGACCCAGTTCGGCGGCCATGATGGCGCACAGATTGGCGGTCTCGCGGCTGTGCTGCAGCAGGTTCTGGCCGTAACTCGAACGGTATTTCATCTTGCCGACCATGCGGATCAGTTCCGGGTGCAGTCCGTGGATGCCGAGGTCGATGGCCGTGCGCTTACCGGTCTCGATTATCTCCTCCTCGACCTGCTTGCGGACCTTGGCCACCACCTCCTCGATACGGGCGGGATGGATTCGGCCGTCGGTGACGAGCTGGTGCAGGGCCAGACGCGCTATCTCGCGGCGCACGGGGTCGAAGCCCGACAGTACGATGGCCTCGGGGGTGTCGTCGACGATAATCTCTATGCCCGTGGCAGCCTCCAGGGCGCGGATGTTGCGGCCCTCGCGGCCGATGATACGGCCCTTCACTTCATCGTTGTCGATATGGAACACGGTCACGGAGTTCTCGATGGCCGTCTCAGTGGCCATGCGCTGGATGCTTTGGATCACAATGCGTTTGGCCTCCTTGCTGGCCGTCATCTTGGCATCGTCCATGATGTCGTTGATATATCCGGCCGCCGCGCTCTTAGCCTCGTCCTTGAGGCTCTCCACAAGCTTCTCGCGAGCCTCCTCGGCGCTGAGGCCCGATATGCGCTGCAACTCTTCCTGCGTCTGGCGGGTCAGATGGTCCAGCTCCTCGGCGCGGCTGTCGAGCAGCTGCTCGCGGTTCTCCAGATTGGTCTGCAGCGTGTCCAGTTCCTTCTTGCGGCGCTGGTTGTCCTGCTGCACGTGGTTCAGCTCGCGTTCCCGCTGCTTGTTGCGGTTCTCGGCGCTCTGAGCCTTCTGCAGTTTCTGCGAGGCCGTCTTTTCGGCCTCCGACAGTATGCGCATCTCCTCCTCCTTGGCCTGGAGCAGGGTCTTTTCCTTAATTACATCGGCCTCGCGGCGTGCGTCGGCGGTGATGGCGTTGGCCTGGCTGCGAGCGTTGCGACGACTCATCATCGACGCCGCAACATAGCCCAGTATTGCTGCCAATACCGCTATTATTATCCATATCGCTGTTTCCATTGTTTATAGTATGCTCTTTTTTATTGGGTTTCAGTTTCGGTTTCAGTCACTTCTTCGTATCGGTTCAGCCGCTTATAATGCGGACACAAGCATTCTCAGTTCCGCACGCCAACCGTCGATAGCTCGTCGCATATCTCGGATTGTCGGGCGGATCCGCAACTCGGTGATGAAAAATGTCGCGAAACAGATTGTTCAGGCCGTGGTTGTGCCTTGCTCCTCCTGGTCGAGCCGGTCCATGGCATCCAGGCATTCCCTGGCGAGTTCTCCGGCTTCTGCGTATCGGCCACGCAACTCGTTGTAATGCGAGGCGAACTGATAGGCCACCATGGCCATAATCTCCCGGTCTGTCTTCTTCGAAAACTGATGGCGCCAGGAAGTGTAGAGGTCGTTGACCTGTTTCTCCACATCCCGCACTGTGTCCTGCTGGGAGAACGGGACGGTCACAGCTATCTGCGAACCGCCTATATTGAGGTACATTTTAATCTTTTCCGTACTTTCCATCGCGGTGCCATTTTATTCCTTGAGCATATCAAGGCAACGGTCGATGTTGCGGATCAAACCGGCCAGACGGCGGCGGGTGGCCACCAGCGTGTCGGGGTTGTCGGCGAGCTTGTGCGACACTTCCAGATATTCGCAGTCCTGACGCACGCGGTCGCGCTCCGACAGGGCTTCGCGGGTCTGCCGCCGGAGATCCTCGTTCTCCAGCATCAGTGTCCTGTTCCTTTCCTCAAGTGCACGTATCCGTGCTCCCGTCTCCTGGATCTTAGCTTTCAGACTTTCCAGTTCTGATAACAGATTCCCGGCCATCTATGCCAATTTTTCACAAAATTAGCAAAAAAAATTCTTTCCGGCAAATATCAATACCATCGTACGCCGTTGTTGCTCTGCGACCGCTTGTCGTATTTCAGGTCCTGGAGCAGCGACGATTTTACGGCTATGTGGAAATTATAACTTTTATACGGTCCGACGGGCACAAAACTGGCTGTCATCGTAAAACAGTGCAGGTCGCGCGATATCGAACAGTTCATGTAGGCCAGCTTGTGCAGGTCGAAATTATAGGAGGCCGAGAAACTGAAATTCCATCCTGCCGTGGGCCGGATGTTGCCGCTCATCGACAGATTCTGTGTCCACCGCCCGCTGTAGTCCATCTTCTTATAGTCGTACGCGCCGTATCCGTAGCTCACCGAATAGTTCAGCGTCAGGCTCCATGGGACATTCCATTTCGCGTAGCCGTCGCTGTCGCTCTCGCTGCCGCTGTTGCCGGGTTGCTTCGACCGCCGCCGTGCGGCCATGTCGCTGAAACTCTCCTCCTCGGTCGGCTCGCCCTCCTCCTCGTCATCACGGTCGCGCCGGGCGTCGCTCCTGTTTCCTTTCCGTTTGAACGTGTCGTTGTTGAACGTATAGCTGAACGACGTGCCGAAACTCGACAGCTTCAGCAGTCCCTTGTGCTCCTGCCAGCGGTAGCGGTCTATGCGCGTGATGCTGCCGTACTGGTCGGGCCGGTAGACGTACGGGTCCCAGGTTGTGCTCAGGTTCAGATTGAAATTCTTCAGCAGTCGCAGCGTCACGTTGGCCGAGAGCATGCTCAGGCGCAGCGAGTCGGCGGCGAAGTTGTAGCTTTGCGCCAGGGTCAGATTCTCGATCAGAGATATCTTCTTGTAGCCCGTCGTGTCCTTGTCGCTCTTAACCTTCATTTCCAGATTGTTGGCCAGGCTCCATGACAGGGCGGCGCTTCGGCCCCGGCCCGGCACTCCGAACAGCCCGTGCGAGAAGTAGGAATAATCCACGCGCTGGTCGGGCAGACCCTCGCCGCCGGGCCGCATGTAGTAGTTGTAATAACCCCAGCCCGGAGCCCCGAAGTCGGGATTCCATCCGAACGATATTGTAGGCGTCAGCACATGGCGCACCATCTGGATCTTGTCGCCCAGGAACTTGGCCGGTTTCCAGAATCCGTAAATCTTCGTATCCATGCCTATCGACAGGTTGAAGTCGAACAGGTTGTAGAATCCATAGGTCGTGTCCTGAACCTCACGGCTGGCCTGCGAGTCCCACTGGCGTTTGATCTTGGTGGTGTACATACGGTCGTTCAGCATGATGCTGGGCGAGAGGTTTATGTATTTGAACAGCGAGAAGGTGGCCGAGATCGGCACCAGATGCTTCATTCCGTTGCGCCAGTCCTTGACCAGGCTCTTCTTAAAGAATTCATTCTGGTTGGCCGTCAGCGAGTTCTGCAGCTGGCCCGAGTAGCTCATGCGGATCTTCTCGTACCAGCGCTCCTTCCCGGCCGAATGCTTGCGTTTGAAGGGTGCTGTCTGCGCCATGGTCACTGTCAGCGTGGGCAGCGACACCGACAGAGTCGAGTCCTTGGTGCGCTGAGCTATGTTCATGTTGGCCGAAATGCTCCACTTCGACCCGGGGAAACGATAGCTGAGGTTGACCGTCGACGACTTCGTGTTTTCCGTAAACGCGTTGCTGTAGTAGGAGTTGAGGTCGTTGCGCGAATATCCTGTCGTGGCGAAGTTAACCGACGCCGAAAAATTCAGGTTGGGGTTGGCCTTGGTGTCCTGCGAGTGGCTCCATACGACCTGGAAGTTGTTCATCTTCATATAGTCGGCGGTCCCCTTGTCGCCGGTGACGGTGCTCAGGAACGACGCCTGGAACGATCCGCGGTATTTATAGCGCTTGTTGTAGGTAGAATAGGCGCTGACTCCCCAGGAGCCTTTGGTGTAGATCTCACCGCGCAGCGCCAGGTCGACATTGTCGTTGATGGCGAAGTAGTAGCCCCCGTCGCGCAGGTAGAAACCTCGGCGGTAGTCCTCGCCGACCGTCGGGAAAATCACGCCCGACGAGTATTTTTTGCTGAAGGGGAAATAACCGAAGGGCAATGCCAGGGGCAGGGGCACGTCGGCAAGCACCATATATCCGGGTCCGGTCACCACATCTTTCTGCGGGCGCACCTTGGCGCGGGTCAGCTGGAAGTAGAAGTGGGGATGCTCGTGGTCCTCGCAAGTGGTGTACTTGCCGTCTTCGACGTAGAAGCTGCCGTCGTCGTTGCGTTTGGCCCGGCCTCCGGTCAGATAGCCTTCGTCCTGCTCCGTGATGACTCCGGTGATGTAGCCGCGCTGCGTCTTGAAATTGTACTTCATCGTCTCCGATTCGTACTCGCCGCTCTTGTCCTTGAATACGGGGTTGTCCTGCAACTGTCCCACCGAGTCGAGCGTGCCGTTGGCATATACCGTGTTGGAGTCGAGCTCCATGCGGATCTCCGCCGAATTGAGTTTGAAATCCTGGTATTCCACCGTGCCGTTGCCGTAGAGCAATGCGCTGTTGTCGCCGCGGATCACCAGCGAGTCCTTGGCCGAGAAAGTCACTGTCGAGGTGATGTCGCGGCTGTCGCGGTTGATGCGCGTGATGCGGGTCTTGGCGGTATCGGTGGCAAGTGAATCTGTGAGCGGAGAGGCATGCGTCAGCGGGCCGACAGTCATCGAATCGGCAACGATGGCGTCGGCTGTCAGCGAATCGTTGACGAACGCACCGCCGTCCGACCCGGGGAATCCATCCCGGGCCGTGCGCCCCGACTGCTGCGAATAGCCCATGGCCACCGCGGCTGCCGCCGCCATGTATATCAATAACCGCTTCAAACGCTTATTCTATCTCGGCTTTATCGTTATTTCCGATGCGGAGTTCAGTTACAAACTACAAAATTAGGCATTGTTTGGCAGTCTGCCAAACAATGCCTGATAAAGTTGTGCAAAGTCATGCAATTGCAAGCGCCGGGATCACTCGCCCATGCCTTCCATGTTGCCGTATCCCGAGCCGTCCTCGATCGGCTCGCTCTCCATGTCGCTGGAACGTTTGCTCTTCATGTTGCCGAAGGTGTATTTCACGGTGATGCGGAATGTACGGCCGCCGCGCCAGTTCTCGGAGTACTGGCTGTAGCCGTTGCCGTAGATCGTGCTCTTCCATTTGCGGGAGTCGAAGATGTCGCGGGCATTGAGCGATATCGACCAGTTGCCGAAAGCCTTGCGGAGGCCGGCGTCGACCGACCATCCGGCCGCGCGCGAGCCCGTGGCTTCCTTGTGCTCGGAATTATAGCGGCCCGTTACCTGCAGGCTCAATCCCCAGGGCAGCCGGACGTTGGCCATCATGCGGGCGTCCCATGCGAACGAGTTCTGCGCGCCACGGCCCATCGTCACATTCTGGCCCGACGGTGCCCGCATGGTCAGATCCCATGCGCTGATATGGTTCTGGTAGAGGTTGACGGTCGTAGTCAGGTCAAGCACGCGGCGGAACAGCGAGTTCTTGGCCACGATCTCGACGCCCGAGTTGATCTGACTCGACACGTTGGCCCAGGTGCTGTACATGATGTCGCCGTCCATAAACGACACCCGGTTGGTGATGTTCGACGCCTGGCGCATGTAGGCCGACACCGATATCATATGGTTGGTCCAGCTCTTCAGATAGTTGAGTTCGAACGAATTGCTGTACTGCGGTTCCAGCTGGGGATTACCGTAGCTGATCGATGTCGGGTCCGATATGTCGCGGAAGGAGTTGAGCTGACCGCCCCAGGGACGGCGGATTCGTCGTGTATAGTTCAGCTGCAGCTCGTTGTCGTGCGGCAACGACAGCGACATGTAGACCGACGGGAACAACGAGAATTTGTTTTTCTTGTAGGGCGTCACATCGCTTTCGCTCTGTCCGAATTCCAGACTGCGGGTGTTGATCTGCCATGCCTCAGCGCGAAGTCCGGCCGAGTAGCTGAAGATGCCCGCGCGACCGCCCAGCGTGAAGTAGAGGGCCGAGATATTGTTGTTGTATATGAACCGGTTGTAAAGATTCTCCACAAGCTCGGCGCTTTCCTGTGTCGTACCGCGCCATGTGGTGGTCGGCGTGTTCTCGCGGCTGTAGTTGCCGTTGAATCCGGCCTCCAGTTTCAGATACTGGTTGAAGACATTGGTGTAATCTATTTTTGCCTCCCAGCCGTTGTTGTTGACGGGCATGCTCGTCTCGCGGTAGGTTGTGGAGGGAGGTTCCGGCTCCGTTTCCGTCGCTGCATAGTGCTCTTCCTCGCTGTAGTAGTTGTGCGACGGGCCGCCCCAGTGGTTGAACGATACCGAAGCCTCGATTTTATGGTCGTCGCTCCAGCGGTGGACGTATCCGAACTCGCCGTGCGCGCCGTTCATGTCGCCCTTGTTGCGGCTATACTGAAGATCCGTGGCCCACTGGCCGGGCATGGTCGACGTATAGTTGGTCTCGCTGTGTCCCCAGCGGTGGCCGAACATGCCGAAACCGCTCAGCGAGAAGTCGTCGCGGTCGGTCAGGTGATAGGTCGCGCCCAGTCGCACGAACAGGTTGTTGCCATGGTTGCGGCTGCTGCCGATGCTGTGCACATATTCGCCGTTGTCGAAATCACGGTTCATCAGCGACCCTCCTTTGTTGTGGCGCATACGGAAGCCCACGCTGCCGAACAGATCCCACTTCGCGCTGTTGAAGTTGATGTTGACCGATGCATTTCCGCCGCCGCGCGAATTGGCGCCTAATTCGGCCGACCCGTAATAGCCCGCGCGCGTATTCTTCTTAAGTACGATGTTGATGATACCGGCCGTGCCTTCGGGGTTATATTTGGCCGACGGGTTGGTGATCACCTCGATTTTGTCGATTGTTTCTGCCGGAATCTGCTCCAGAATGGAGCCCTGGGTATCGGCTGTCAGTCCCGAATCCTTGCCGTTGATCCATACGGTCACCGACGAGTTGCCGCGAAGCGACACGGCGCCGTCCTGATCGACCTCGACGCTCGGTATCGATTCGAGAAGCTCGCTGGCACTCGCGCCGGCCGACGCGATGTTGTTGTCGACCTGGAATACCTTCTTGTCAAGTTCAAAGCGCATCTGGCTGCGGATGCCTTCAACCACAACCTCCTTCAGCACCTTGGCGTCGTCGGCAAGCCGTACCTGACCAAGGTCGACGTCCTTTCCGCTGACCGTCACCGGCCTTTCCTGATTGACTGACCCAACGTTGGTTATCCTCACGGAATATGAGCCGTCGGGTATGCCGTTCAACGTAAAATGTCCCGCCTCATCGGTCACTGCGTTGATCTGCAGCGGCTTCCCATTCTTGTCAAATATCTGGACATTTACATAATCCATAGGCTCTCCGCTATCCTTGTTCAATACGGTGCCTGTGATATTTCCTTTGGCGCCGGCTGTCGCCCAACATCCCGCTGCGGCAAGTCCGACCAGAATCACACTCTTCAGATTCATCTTTCTATTGTCATGTGTTTTTAGCAAATGCAAAATTCGTTTTCCTGTAAATTCAGACTATTTAATGGTCGTTTAGATTAATCATTTATGCTGAAAAAATGTTAAATTTGCAGCATGGAATGTGATGTGGCTGAAATTTACGCACTGTGGTACGAAGAGGGGAGTCCCCTCTACGAGCTGCTGCGTACCCATTCGGCGCTGGTCGCGCAGAAGGCTTTGGACTGCGCCGAGCGCCATGCTCTGGATATCGACCGGCGTTTCGTGTGGGAGGCGGCTATGCTGCACGACATCGGCATCTTCCGCACCGACGCCCCCGGAATCCTGTGCAACGGCACCGAGCCGTATATCCGGCACGGGGTGATAGGCCGCGAGTTGCTCGACGGTCTCGGCCTGCCACGTCATGCATTGGTGTGTGAACGTCACACCGGCGCCGGTCTGACTGTCGATGACATTATCGCTCAGAATCTGCCGTTGCCTTACCGAGATATGGTTCCGATATCAACCGAGGAACGGCTGATATGCTACGCCGACAAATTCTTCAGCAAATCCGGCCAATTCTGGAAGGAGAAGTCACTGGAAAGCGTGCTCCGGTCAATGCGTAAACATGGCCCGGAAACGGTGAGTCGTTTCCAGGCCATGCATGATGAATTCGGATAAATTTCTTGACGGTTATTGAACGTCAATGATTTCGCACCAGCCGTGCTCATCGGGCTCTTCGCCGTACTGGATGGCGCGGAGCTTGTTGTAGAGCTTGGTGGTGACGGGACCGGCTTCCTCCATGCCGTATTCGAAGGTGCGGCCGTTGTCCAGGTCGTCGATCTGACCCACGGGGCTGCAGACGGCAGCTGTGCCGCAGTTGCCCACCTCGTCAAATTCCGACAGTTCTTCGTACGGGATGTGACGCTCCTCGACTTTCATGCCCAGGTCGTGTGCCAGCTGGCGGATGCTCTTGTTGGTGATGCTCGGCAGGATCGAATCCGACTTGGGCGTCACATACGTATTGCCTTTGACGCCGTAGAAGTTGGCGGCTCCGCACTCATCGAGGTATTTCTTTTCCTTGGGATCAAGGTAGAGCATCACGGAGTAACCCAGCTTGTGAGCCTTATCTCCGGCCACAAGCGATGCGGCGTAGTTGCCGCCCACCTTGATGCTTCCTGTTCCCTTGGGAGCCACGCGGTCGTATTCGCGGCTCAGACACACCTTTGTGGGCTTGAAGCCGGCCTTGAAGTAGGGGCCCACGGGAGTCACAAGCATTATCACGGTGTATTCGTCGGCGGGATTCACGCCCACGCGCGGACTCATGCCGATCTCCAACGGACGTATGTAGAGCGATGCTCCCGATCCGTAAGGAGGTATGAACTTTGCATTCAGCTTCACAACCATGCGCACCATGTCCTTGAACAGCTCCTCGGGCAGAGGCTCCATCAGGATGCCTTCGGCGCTGCGGCGGAAACGCTTGGCGTTCTCGTCCATACGGAACACGCGCACTTTGCCGTCTTTGCCACGGAACGCCTTCAGTCCCTCGAAGGCCTCCTGGCCATAATGAAGACATGAGGCCGCTATGTGCATCGGTATGTACTCCGAATCACTGACCTCGATCGGACCCCACTTGCCGTTGGAATACGTGCAGCGAACGTTGTAGTCCGTCTTGATGTAACTGAAGGGAAGTTTCTCCCAGCAAATTTCTTTCTCCATAGGATTCAATTTTAAGGAACAAGCTCTTGGCTTATACTGCTACTTTACAAGTCAGGGTGCCGGCTTTGACTATATAGACGCCGTGAGCCGGTACGCGGAACTGCATGATACCGGGTTGCAGGGTCTCGCTGCTCACAATGCGGCCCAGAATCGTGAATATCTTGATCTGTACGGCTCTGTTGCTGCTGACCTGGATCACCCCGGGGGCGGAACTGACTTCGATTTCTGCCTCGCGGACAACCAGACGGGCATCTTCGCGCGCGGCCTTGAGTGGCTCCCAACCGCGTGCCGACACCGGAAGCACCGTGAGGCATGTCATCAGCGCTATGGCTGATGTTATGGCTATTTTTCGAATTCTGTTCCTCATCTTGTCTTTGATTCGTAAAATTACAAAATTCTTTTCAATCTTACAAAAAAAGATGGCCGGACACATTGCTGCGTCCGGCCATCCTATTGTCGTTTCGGCCTCAGTGGCCTGAAGTTTCGCGGGATTTATTTCTCCTCCTTCGAGAGCTGCTCCTTCAGAGCCTGCAGAGCGCCCAGGTCGCCCAGGGTGGTCTTCTCCAGATTCTGCTGCGGCATAGCCTCGGCAGCCTTGTCATGCTTCTCGGCGCGACGCGGTGTCTTCTCACGCTTCTCGCTGCGGGTTGCGTCCTCGGCGATGCGGCTGTGGCTCAGAATGATGCGCTTGTTGTCCTTGTTGAACTCGATTACCTTGAAGGGAAGCTTCTCGCCCAGCTTGGCCTGAGTGCCATCCTCCTTGACAAGGTGCTTCGGAGTTGCGAAGCCCTCGATGCCATGCTCCAGCGAGATGACAGCGCCCTTGTCGAGAACCTCGGTTACCTCACCCTCGTGGATCGATCCTACGGTGTAGATACCCTCGTAGGTCTCCCAGGGATTCTCCTCAAGCTGCTTGTGGCCCAGGCTCAGACGACGGTTGTCCTTGTCGATCTCCAGTACCTGTACCTCGATCTCGTTGCCGACCTGCGTAAACTCGCTGGGGTGCTTGATCTTGCGGGTCCAGCTCAGATCGCTGATGTGGATCAGACCGTCCACACCCTCCTCGATCTCAACGAACACGCCGAAGTGGGTGAAGTTGCGCACCTTGGCAGTGTGGCGCGAACCGATGGCGTATTTCTCCTCGATATCCTCCCAGGGATCTTTCTTGAGCTGCTTCAGACCCAGGCTCATCTTGCGCTCGTCGCGGTCCAGAGTCAGGATCACTGCCTCTACTTCCTCGCCGACTTTCAGGAAATCCTGAGCGCTGCGCAGGTGCTGGCTCCAGCTCATCTCGCTGACGTGGATCAGTCCCTCAACACCGGGCTGTACCTCTACGAATGCTCCGTAGTCGGCCATTACCACTACGCGGCCCTTGACATGGTCGCCAACTTTGAGGTTGGGATCCAGATTGTCCCAGGGGTGCGGCATGAGCTGCTTGATACCCAGCGCGATACGTTTCTTCTCGTTGTCGAAGTCCAGGATAACGACCTTGATGTCCTGATCCAGCTCCACAACCTCGCGGGGATCCGATACGCGGCCCCAGCTCAGGTCGGTGATATGTACCAGTCCGTCTACGCCGCCAAGGTCTACGAACACACCGTAGTTGGTGATGTTCTTCACCTTGCCTTCGAGCACCTGGCCCTTCTCCAGCTTCGAGATGATCTCGCGCTTCTGAGCTTCGAGCTCGGCCTCGATCAGGGCCTTGTGGCTTACTACTACATTCTTGTATTCCTGGTTGATCTTGACCACCTTGAACTCCATGTTCTTGTCAAGGTATACGTCGTAATCACGGATAGGACGTACGTCGATCTGCGATCCGGGCAGGAAGGCCTCGATGCCGAAGATGTCGACAATCATACCTCCCTTGGTGCGGCTCTTGACGTAGCCCTTGATTATCTCGTCGTTCTGGAGAGCCTGGTTCACGCGGTCCCAGCTGCGCGTCTGGCATGCCTTCTTGTGGCTCAGACGGAGCTGCCCGTTCTTGTCCTCGAGCGTCTCGATGTAAACCTCCACCTCGTCGCCGGGCTTCAGGTCAGGGTTATAGCGGAATTCGCTGATGGGGATGATAGCATCCGACTTCATGCCGATGTCCACGCGTACCTCACGCTTGGTGATCGATTTTACCGTGCCGGTTACTATCTCGTTTTCTTTTGCCGTCTTCAGTGAGTCGTCGTAGGTCTTGGTAAGTTCCTCGCGGCTCTTCTCGCCGGCGGCTGTGCCGTTCTCAAAGGCATCCCAATCGAAATCTGCGATAGGGGATTGAACTTTTGATTCAGTCATTAAAATAAGTTAATAAATATATGATTAATACTCTCGTGCTGCCCGCGGTAACATTCCACGCGCTTAGCGCCGCAAAATTAGAAAATTAAATCCACATTTCCAAACGCTTACGCCCATAAGATTCTAAAATTAAGCAAAAAAACAACCGGGCCAGCAATGGCCCGGTTGCCTGAGTGGCTCGTGGTTTCAGTTTATTTTACAACCTTGCTGGCTTTGCCGTCGGCTACGCGGATGTAGATGCCGCCCTTGGCCGGCTTCTCCACGCGCATGCCCTGCAGGTTGAAATAGGTGGCTGCGCCCGCTGTCTCGATGGCCTCGACGCCGCTGTCCTCCTCTTCTACGCTCAGTGTGAACGATACGCTCTCCTTCAGCAGACCTGCCTCGGCGCTGACAACCATATTCCAGCTGTCAAGCACTTTCTCGGCTGTCCATTCCAGCGTGCCTTCGCATTCGCCTTCCTCGGTCGATACGTCGATCTTCTCATCGCTGCCCTCTTTGTCGGCATAGATGTTGATCATGTCGGCACCCTCGGCGGTGGCTACGATCTTCTCGCCGACCTTGATGGTATATGTGCCTCCCTCTTCAGCTACGCTGCCGTCGGGCAGGGTTACTGTCACTGTCAGAGGCACGGCCTCGATAGCGGTGGGATAGAACTGCAGTGTCTCGCCGAAGATGGCCAGAAAGCCGGTGACATTCATGCAGTCGGTGGGAACGAAGTTCTCTGTGAACAGCTTGAAGTTGTCGCGAAGTACGATCTCGTTGCCTTCGACATCCTTCATCGTTGCGTTGCGGTTTTCATCGAAAGCGCTGACAGATACATGATCCAGCTTGAAGTACATGTTGAGCATGCTCTTCATCAGCATGTCGATGGTGGTCTCCATGGGCTCTACAGCTGCGCCGCCGGTGGTCACGTCGCCAACAATCTCGGGGCTGGCTACCTCGGGAAGTCCTTTGTAAGGCTTGTAAACACCCTTCAGAACATTGAAGGTGTCGCCGTTCTTCAGTTCCTTGTCCAGTTTGCCGAAAATCAGCATGTATGCGCCGTTGGAATCTTTGGCATACAGGCTGTTGCCGTTCTGATATACGGCGGTCATCTTGCCGTTGACGATGATTTCAGTGCCCTCGGGGAAATCCAGCATCGGCGAGAATGAATCGATAACCACCGGTACGGCCGGGCTGAAGGTGGTGACGGGACTTGAGGTCGAACCCTTGATGGCGATAGCCTTCAGAGTCATGCCGGGCCACGCTTCAATGGGAGCGGTATATTGGTTGGACGCGGCGGTGGGGTCCGTTTCGTCGTCGGTATAGTAGATTTCGGCACCTTCTGTCGCGCACGACATCTTCACTGTGTAGGTGTAGTCCGTGCCCTCGACCAGTTCCAGCACCGGTGCCGCTACAGCGGGGGGCACTACGGTCAGTGTGATTTTCTTCACATAGAGACGCTTGGTGGCTTGAAGCTTCAAAGCCTCCGTCTTCCCTGTGATGTCGTACGTCAGAGTAGTTGCATCCGTGGTGTTTGTGGAATTGATATTCGCAGGGGTAGATGCTTTTTCATTTACTGTGAGAGAACATGCCTCGTTCGCTTTCCATGCATATGCCTCGACGGTGACTTTCTTGACATCCATGGGTTCTGTCAGGTTCAGCGTTATTGTACCGCCAACACTTGACGTGCTGAACTTGAGACCGTTTTTGCCGGCGTAGACTTTGTTTACGTCCGAAATGCTTCCGACATAGTTGGGGTCCGAGGTTACTTGAGCGGCGAAATCGGCGGCTTTGATGTCATTGGTGGCATCACTTGTGTTGCTTTTGAACTCTATGACGCGGTCCACAGTTTCCTGAGCGAAAGCTGCACCGGCGCCGAGAGTCGCCAGGATGGCCAGACTCGCCATTGTGCGTAAAAACTTTTTCATAAGCTTTTGATTTGTGTTGTATGTATTTTTTGTGTTGTATGAATTTAAGGTTTATTATCCCTGATTGTGGCCGGAATTAACTCGAAAAACCTGCTTTTCAGCAGCATTTTCGGGTTGATAATTCCATTAGCCATAATACATTGCAAACATACAAAAAATTCCGCTGATTCGCAAATCTAAAAAACCTTAACAATCGCTAATTTCCGTTACGGCGCGCAAGGCGTGCGCGGGTCATCTGTTCGCGGACGCCGCCATCCTTCAGGAAGTCCTCCTTGGCGTAATCGATCAGTTTGCGGAGCATCACATCGGTTTGATGGATCAGCGTGATCGCCAGGTTGGCGAGTTCCTCGGCATTGCATTTGGGCTCGAGCTGACAGAAGTAGGCTGAATCGTTATGCTCGGCGCAGGTGCGCCGAATCCCCTCGAGACGTGGATGGCCATTTTGCCATAGCTGGAGATTTCGGGTGCGCAGGTAGTCCTCGTAGTCGATCAACAGCTCCTGCAGACTGGCTCGCGCTACATTGTAGAGTTTGATTTCGGTCTCGCGCGATGTCGTGGCCGCCGCGCGGCCTTCGACGATGTTCTGCTTGCCCGACCGTGCAGCCTGAACCATCTGGTCGATGGTGCGGTCGCCTCTTTCCAGAAAACGCCGCTGAAATCGGTAAGTCAAATCGTAGATGGCCTCCGCCTTCTGATAGCAGAACAAATTCCGGTAAGATCCCTTCGCCTTCAAGAAGCCATCTCCTTGTCCCATAGTCTTTTGGAGTTAATAGTTGATACTATTGGCAAATATACCGAAATCCCGCCACACTTACAAATAAAAATGCAATAGCCAGAATAGCAATAGGATAGCAATAGCCCAGATAGCCTCAATAGCCTTGATAGCCTTGATAGCAGATAGCTCAGATAGCCTCAATAGCCTTGATAGCAATAGCCCCAATAGCGAAGCTGGGTCCGGCTTGCCGCTATTGAAGCTATTGAGGCTATTGGGGCTATTGCCGCTATTGAAGCTATTGAAGCTATTAGGGCTATCTGGGCTATCTGCTATCGAGGCTATCCAGCCCCTCTGCTATCACCATTGCTTCGGGAAGATGACCAGCAGGTTGTGGCGCTGGAAGTGGCGCGAGATGTAGGCCGTGGTTTGCTCCAGATCGGGGCTGTGGCTGATCGAGCCGCGGCGCGCCGAGATCATCACCAGCAGATCGCCGTCGTCGATGTCCGATGTCAGCGTGATGAAGTCGTCCCATTCCGTCACCGTCCGGTAGCGGATATCGGCCTGGATATTGTCTTCCTCGACCGCGGCCTGGATAAGACTCGCTGTCGTGGCATAACTCAGGAAGGTGATCTTGGCCTCGATATTTGCCGCCAATGTGCCCAGGCGCGTCACCCACATGTGAAATCCTGTCTCATACTCGGCGTTCTGAGGCACTACCACCGTGATCCTTGTGATCATCCCCACGGGACTGAAGCTGCGCGACAGCATCACCATCCGCGTGCAGTCCTGAATCAGATGCTCGGTCATCGCCCCGTAGAACGAGTCCACCACCGAATTGCGGCGGTGCATACCCAGCAGAATTTCCGTGGCGCCCTTCTCGTGAGCCACATTGCAGATACCCTGTACGGCGTTGAGGTCGAATCGCTCCACATTTTCGGCCTCGACATCCATTTCTTCGGCGATCGATGTGGCTTCATCCAGGGCTTCGCGACCCATGCGCAGCGTGTCGCTGTCGTCGTTGCTGCGTACAAACAGTGCCGTAGCCGCCCGCGTGTTGTCGCGCTTGCGCATGAACAGCGCCAGACGCATCAGCTCCCCGGCCGTCATCGGATTGCATACGCCAACGAGTTGGCGGGCATATTCCACGGGCTCCAGCTCCTCGCGGTCAAGATTGCGCGAGGTCTTGATGATGCGCAGCTGCTTGGCGCGCCGCTCGGTCTGCACCGATGCGACCAGACAGCAGAACAGTATCATCACTACTGAGGCATTCATCATGTCCTCGTTGAGCAACCCGTATTTGTAGCCGATCATCACAGCGGCGATGGTCGCCGCCGCTTTGCCGCCGCTCAGTCCGAACATCAGCCCGCGGTCCACTCCCGACATACGCAGGAATTTCTGCGTGGCGAATGCAGCCAGCCATTTGCTGGTCAGCGCCAGCAGGGTCATGATGATCGCGCTCCATATCACCGCCCAGCCTTCGACCACCACCCGGACATTTATCAGCATCCCGACTCCTATCAGAAAATAGGGGATGAATACGGCGTCGCCCACAAACCGAATGTTTTTCATCAGCGGCGAGCGCCCGGGAATCAGGTTGTTGAGCACCAGACCGGCGTAAAACGCGCCGAGAATCCCTTCGAGTCCTATCATCCTCGCACCAAGGGCGGCTACCAGTACTTCGGCCAGGATGAAAATGTATTGGGCCACCGGATCGGTGGTGTTATGGAAGAAAACCCTGGTAATAATCGGGAAGAAATATCCCACGGCACCAAGGAACATTGCGGTCAGCGCCAGCAATGTCAGCAGCTGTTTCGGAGAATAGCCGCCGGTGGCGCTGATCTGCACCACCCCTGCCAGCACGAACAGCGCCAGCATCACCGACACGATTGTGCCGCAGACGGCCACGACCACCGGCCGGGTGTTCTGCAGCCCGAACTTGCTGACCACAGGATAGGTCAGCAGCGTGTGCGCCGCGAACATCGTGGCCACCAATATCGAAGTGTCCCAGCCGGCGCCTAACAGATAGCGCGTGCCGAACACGCCCGCCAGCATCGGCAGCGTGAAACTAAGCAGTCCGAACAGCACTCCGCTGCGCCATTGCGCCTTGAGATGGAACATGTCGATCTCCACAGCGGCCTGGAACATGATGTAGAGAATGCCCACGTCGCCGAAAATCCGGAAACTGGCATCGCGCTCCAGCAGGCCGAACCCATAGGGTCCCACCGCTATGCCCGCGATGATCATGCCCACGATCGGGGGTATGCGCATGCGTCTGAACACTACTGAACCCAACAGGATGATCAGCAGTACAATCAGAAATATGGCAACCGTATCATGAATCATGGCGGCATCTGTCAGATCAGAAGAAGAGGCTTGTCGCGTTGGAGTCGGTGATTCGCTCCATCTCGTCGGCCGGCATTTTGAGTTCTTCGGCTATGCGGTTCAGTATCAATGGAATATATGCGGATTCGTTTCGTTGCCCGCGATGCGGCACGGGAGCGAGCCATGGGGCGTCGGTCTCGAGCAGCATACGGTCGGGTCCGATTTCATGCAGGGCCTCGCGCAGGTCGGGGGCATTCTTGAATGTGACCACGCCGTTGATTCCGAACATCGGATCGCAAACCCGGCGGATCGCCCTGACATCGTCGGGCGTTCCGGTGAACGAATGGAACACGAGCCGGGGCAGCGGAGCGTTCCCGGGGAGCCGGTCGCGCAGTTCGACTATGCATTGCAGCACCTCGTCACGGGCGTCGCGGCAATGGATTATCACCGGTTTGTCGTATTTCACGGCCCAGTCCAGCTGACGGGCGAAAGCCCGGCGCTGGGTTTCCAGCGGAGGGTTGTCGTCGAAGTGCAGGTCGATGCCCACCTCGCCGATGGCGACGAATTCCGGTGAGGGCGCCAGCTGCTCGAACTCGTCGAGCAGCGCCTCCCAGTCGCCGTGCAACTCGGTGGGATGTATACCTATGGCCATAGCCGAGTTGAAGGGATACACCTCATGCAGCCGGCGTATCGGCTCCAGACTGTCGCGGTCTACATTCGGGAACACCATCCGCGTGACGCCTGAGGCTATGGCGCGGTTCATCGCGTCGTAGCACTCGTCGCCGGGGAAGTCCCCCGCCAGATAGAGATGGCAGTGGGTGTCGATCATCGTTTGCGGCCGGTGAGTTTGTCGATCATTGCCTTGAACGGTTCGCGGGCCTCCTCGCTTAGGCCGCTCTTCTTGATAGCCTTCAGCGCCTCGCTGCTGTAGTGGGCCACTTCCTTGCGGACGCGGTCGGACATGTCGAGCTTGTCGTAGATATTGGTCACTACCCGGACCTTGGAGTCGCCTGCGGGCATCTCCATGGCCGATTTCAGAGCCTCGGCTTCGGGCGTGCCCGAGGCCAGAGCCGTCAGAAGCAGATAGGATTTCTTATTGTTGTTGATATCGCCGCCGATAGGCTTGCCGAACGTATTGGAATCGCCGTAGACGTCGAGCCAGTCGTCCTGAATCTGGAAGGCCTGACCCAGAAGCATGCCGAATTGTTCCATGCGGGCGGCGTCCTTGAGGTCGGCGCCACCGATCAGGGCGCCGATCTGAGCCGAAGCACCCAGCAGGGCACCGGTCTTGTCTCCGATCATGCGCAGATAATCCTCGGAGGTGACATTGTCGCGGTTTTCGAACTCCATGTCAAGCTGCTGTCCCTCGTAGACCCTGACAGCCATCGTGTTGAAGATGTCGAGCACCGTGCGCAGCAGGCTGTCGGGCACCTGCATCATCTGGCGCGTTGCCAATGTCAGCATCGTGTCGCCGCTCAGAATAGCAGTGTTGACGTCCCATTTGGCCATAACCGAAGGCCGGTTGCGGCGCATGGGGCTGTTGTCCATAACGTCGTCGTGCAGCAGAGTAAAATTATGGAACATTTCCATGCCGAGTGCAGCGGGAATCGCAGCCTTCACAGCGGCTTCGCCGCCGAAGGCCTCGGCGGCCATCAGCACCAGCGACGGACGCAGACGCTTGCCTCCTGCCGACAGCCCGTAGCTGATCGGCTCATACAGTCCCGCCAGGTCTCCTCCCGGCAACTCCATTTCCTTGATCGCGCCCTCTACAAGAACGCTTGCATCAGATAGTTTCACTTTAAAGTATTTTTAAGGAACGATGCCTTAATCTAAAATGTCTTTATTCATTGATGAACGCGTCGTAGACGCCACGGGGCAGGTCTTTGCCGCTGTCCACGCGCAATACGGTACGGAAGCCGACCATGAACCGACGGTAAGTATCCGTGTCGTTGCCGCAGGCTTTGCGGAACTCCGCGATCTCCTTGCGGATCTCCTCAACCTGCTTGTTGTGGTCGCGGATATCGGCCACATATTCCAGTCCCAGACGGTAACCGAGTCCCTGGGGATCCTCGGTGCCGGCCAACGCGTAGACTTTCATTTTGTCCGACAGCGGCAGCGACGCCACCACCGTTTCATATTCGGCTCCGAATTTGTCAAGAGCCTCGCCCTGAAGACGTTCGTACGCGTAATTGGTGGCTATTGCCAATGTGTCGATCCGCGCTCCGGGCACTTGTCCCAGCGCGCCGTAGATGATAAACCTTGCCAACGAGTCGGGTGTGGCATGCTTCATGACGTAAGCAACACGCCCCGCATCGCCTATCTTGCTGAAATTCTGAGGGAAGGATCCCTCTTTTTTGTCTTTACCTCCGCATCCTGTGACACTCAGTGCCATTACAGTGGCCATTATTATGGCTCCGATGCGCTTGCCGTAACTTTTCATGCCCCAAAATTACAAAATTCTTCCCATAAATCAGGCATTGTTCCTTAAATTTGCACGCAATTATGGAAATTCGGGAAAATATTGCTAACTTCGTGAGCCCGATAATACTAACTATGAACAAATTTATACTCTTCCTGCTTTGTGCGGTGACAACTGCGGCATCGTTTGCCGTAAATCCTTCAGGCACGCTGCCTGTGCTGACAATCTATACCAGTAACGGCGCGCCGATCGACAGTCGGGAGACATATGTCGATGGCACCTATTCGTTCGATCCCATGGGCGATGAGTCGATGACGTCCCTGTTCGGCACACTTGAAATAAGGGGCCGGGGCAACTGGACCTGGACCGATTTCGAGAAAAAGCCCTACCGGATCAAACTGACCGAGAAGGCAGCCTTGGCCGGCATGGAACGCAGCCGGCATTTCGCATTGCTGGCGCATGCCGACGATGATCTCGGCTTCCTGCGCAATGCACTGGGATTCAAGCTTTCAGAGCTGATGCACGTGTACTGGACACCCGATATGCGTCCCGTCGAACTGGTGCTCAACGGCGATTACCGCGGCCTCTATTTCCTGACCGAAACCGTGCGTGTGGCCAAAAAACGCGTCAATGTCACCGATCAGGAAGAACAGGGTGTGACTTCCGATCCGACTGGCGGCTGGCTCTGTGAGATTGACAACTACTACGAGGATCCCTCGGAGCAGGTGGTGCTCCGCGACCCCGACGGCGAGGACCTGCGCGTCACCCACAAGAGTCCCGAAAAGTGCAATGCCGAGCAGCAGAAGTTCCTGGTCGACCAGCTGACGGCCATGACCAACGCCATCTATATCAACGACAAGTCGTCGCGCGAATGGGAGCGTTACATCGATCCCGACGCCCTGGCCCGCTACTTCGTGGTCCGCGAGATGATGGACGACGTCGAGGCGTTCTGGGGTTCCTGCTATTTCTCGCGCGAGCGGGGCCAGGACACAAAGTGGAAATTCGGTCCCGTATGGGATTTCGGATATTCCTACCGCCGCGACTGGCCGCAGCACATTTACGAGGATCCCACCTGGGGTCAGCGATGGATACACCGTCTGGTGCGTTTCGATTCCTTCAGCAACGTTTACAAGGAGACGTTCCGCACGTTTGTGAACGCTCATTACAATGAGGCGCTGAATTATATCGGTGAGTTTTCGACCAAGATTGCCGCCGCCGCCAGAGCGGATGCCGAACGTTGGTCGAACAAGGGCTACGGTACGTGGGACACATCGGAGACGGCCGCCTCGACCCGCCGCAAGTTTCAGCAGCGTATCGGCTGGCTCGCCCAGAGTTACGGCGTCAAGGTGGATGCCGATATCAAGACGCCTTCCGGCATGTACCTGCGCGGTGACCAAAACAATTGGGGCACACAGCCCGAATGGGAGTTGCTGAAGGTCAGCGAGAACCGTTATGAAATTGAAGATGTCACGCTACAGGGCATGTTCAAGATCGCCGATACCGAATGGGGTGCGCAAAATTGGGGCACGCCCGACGGCCGCAAGAACATATATGCCGAAACTCCGATGGAGCTGATCAACGGTCAGGACTACAACGATATGATTCTGGAACAGCCCACCCATTTCGCCCGGGTGATCTTCGAAGTCCTGGAGCCAGGCAAGCGTGCGCGCATCACGCTGACCAACAAGGCCGGAGTGGAATCGATCGGCATGGAGCCTGCCGCAACCGACCGCATCTACGACATCTACGGCCACGAGGTTAAGGAAATGATCCCCGGCAACATCTACATCGTAAACGGTCGCAAGATCATCAGATAGTAAATCCTGGCTAAGATACCGGTATCGGTCATAAGCTGCGTTTGGCTTCGTCGACGCCGCGGATGGCCGATATTTGTGTCAGGATGGTTTTCAGCTCGCCGATGGAATGGATGCCGACACGTATGCGGCATTCCACGATATTGCGCTCGGTGTGGGTGTTGAACGATTCCATCGAGAGTCCCAGCGTGTTGGTGATGCAGTCGGTCAGGTCGATAAACAGGTGATGTCGGTCGACGGCCTTGATCAGGATCGTCACGGGATAGAGCGTCTCGTCGGTGACGAAGTCGACGGAGGTCACGTCGTCGCCGTAGGATGACGCGAGCGTGATGGCCTCGCGGCAGTCGCGCTTGTGCACGGTGATGACATCGGGGTTGAAATGGTCGCGTATGCCGATCACCTCCTCGCCCGGAATCGGATTGCATTTGTCACAGCGGCAATAGGGTTTGCGGGGCAGCGACTCGCGGTAGCGCCTCAGGGCTTTGCGCGCCTTGTAGGTGTTGGCGAACTGCTCCCAGTCCGAATCCGGCACTGTGGCGGGATCCGTGAATATCTCCACCACATCGCCCGGCTTGAGGGGAGTGGTGATGGGCGCTATCTGATGGTTGATGCGCGAATATTTGGCATGATTGCCCGTGTCGTCGCTCAGGTCGTAAGCGAAATCCAGCGCCGTCGATCCCGTGGGCAGTATCACTTTCCGGCCGTCGCGGCCGAACACCTGGATGTCGTCGGTGTAGAACGCCGAGATGATGTCCTCCATGTAGTGGGCATTGCGGTCGGTGTTGTTGATAGTGTCCTGCAGCACGTTGCGGAACTTGCCGATCCATCGGTCAATGTTGTCCTCGTTGCGTTCGGACACACAGCCTAACTGCGACTGCTGCCGCATCCGCTCGCTGCTGATGTGCACCTCCTCCCACCGTCCGAAATCGGCCAGCAGCTTGACATGCAGGCTCCGGTAGCCGTTCTCCTTCGGCGAATCGATGTAATTGCTCATGCTCCCGTGCAGCTCCTTGAAGCGGTCGGTCAGCACGGAGTAGATTTTCAGAGCCGTCTCCTTCTCGCTGAGCGACGACTGATCCTCGTCGAATATCACCTCCAGAAAATGACGGTATTGCAGATGATTGAAATCATTGCCCGATTTCTTCATCTTCCGCCAGATGCTGAAGGGACGACGGTAGTCGACAAGCACCCGGACCTTGATGCCGTTGCTGTACAGGGTATCCTGAATCTGCCTGCGGAACGTCTCCAGATTGTCGCGGTTATGATCGAGATGGTCGCTGATCAGCTTCGAGATATGCTCGTACTCGGCGGGACACCGGTAGCGGAACGACAGGTTCTCGAGTTCGGTCTTGATATTGTAGAGGCCCAGGCGGTTGGCCAGCGGAGCATAGAAGTAGTCGGTCTCGCCGGCGATTTTCATCTGTTTTTCCGGCTTCATCGACGCCAGGGTGCGCATGTTGTGCAGCCGGTCGGCCAGTTTTATGAGCACGGGGCGGATATCGTGCTGCACGGAGTCGAGAATCTGGCGGAAATTGTCGAGCTGCTTGGAGAGTTCGTATTCCTTCTTGGGTTTCTTGGTGACAGCGTCGACCAGAAAAGCGACGTCGTCGCCGAAACGCTCGCGAATGTCGTCGATAGTGTAGGGAGTGTCTTCCACCACATCGTGCAGGAAGCAGGCAATCACCGAGTTGACGTCGAGATGCAGTTCCTTGGCGGCGATCAGGGCCACGGCCACCGGGTGGAGGATGTATGGTTCGCCCGACTTGCGGCGCTGGGGCGCGTGCGCCTCCCGGGCCAGGGCGAACGCGTCGTGGATTCGCTGCCAGTCCCGGGCCGATACGCGCTTGGCCATCAGCTTGAACACGATGTCGGCGCGGTCTTGGATTATTATGTTGTAGTCAGGCTCCATACGGTGTGGTTGATGTTCGGCCGGGGGGGTCAAACGGATTTGATGTTCATTATGGCGGCTTCGAACTGGTCGTTGGGGAGCCGCGACTTGTTCTTGGCCCGCGTCTTGTAGGTGTTCACCGTATTGACCGAATAATCCAGGAAGAGGGCTATCTTCGATATGTCGGTCACTCCGAGACGGATCATGGCGAATATGCGCATCTCGGGAGTCAGCAGGCTGTCGCTGTCACTCTTGCGGCCATGCGTCTCCTCGTCGTCGACACGGTCGAACAGTTCCTCGTATTTCTCCACGAAATGCGGGAAGATACGCAGGAAGGCATGGTCGAAATCCTTCAGTATCTTCTTGCGCTCGGCGGTTATGTCCTGTTCCTTGATGACCTGGGCCAGTGTGTCGTATTGCTTGTTGCGTAGCTTGGCCTTAACCAGATTGTGCAGATTCTCGATGCGTTTTATGTATTCCGAATTCGTATATAGGCTGTATCCTAAATACTCATCTTTGATGCGCACTATTTCCTGCATTTTCTGCAGGGTTTCCTGCAGCTTGGCATTGGCTTGCGACGTGTTTTCGTTGGCCTCCTCCAGCTTTTCGTTGAGGTGTTTCAGCTCCTGGTGCCGCTTGTTGAGCAGTTTGTTGCTCTCGGCCAGGCGGCGTGCAGCGCGGATGTAGAAGACAATGGCCACTACGGCGATGATGAAGAGCGCCAGACAGACTATGAAAGCCAGTTCCACGGCCTTGCGGCGGCTGTCCATCGAGGCGTAGCGCTGCGACTCGATCAGACGCAGCATGATGGCTATGTCGCTTTTGTGCTGCGGCGCGTTGAAGAAATCGGCGTCGGCCAGCGCCACGTTTATGTAGCGCGAAGCCTCCTCGTACTGTCCGTCCTGGAACACCATCTCGGCAATCGACTGCAGTGCCGAAGTCTCCCGTTTGGCGTAGGTTATGTCGTAGATGGCGGCTCGCACCTTGTAGCGCAGTCCTTCGATTCGGTTGCCCATGCGCAGGTGTATGTCGGCGATTATCGACGAGATCGTGGCCAGATCCTGATTGTCAATAATATTGCTGGCCAGAAGTTTCTCGAATACCTTGATTTTTTCCTGATCGGTCATGTCATCGAGCGACTTGAAGATGCTCGCGTACTGAGCCTCGTAACTGTTGGCCGGCATTGTTGCTATGACGGAATCGGCATATGCGCGGTAGACCGGCGTGTATCGCGCGCGCATGTTCTCGCCGTAATAGTTGCTCAGGTCGGAGAACATACGGATGCAGACGAAGTAGAACTGGCCGCGCACGGTGTTGGAAGTGCCGCTCAGATCGGTGCTCCGCACCAGGTCAAGGGCATCGGTGAAGGTGGCCGTCGACACCAGCGAAAGCAGTTTGTCGGTCTTGGCGCGCACCAGCGCGTCGCGATCGCCCAGTTCCTGCGCCAACGCGATCTCCTGTTCGGCGGTGCTCAGGGCCGAATCGCCCTGAAAACTCTTATAGCGCGAGAATATGTCGTGAAGCAGCACTGCGCGGCGTGACTTCTCCTCGACAGGCGTCTGCGCCAGAACCCGTTTCACCGAGTCGATCTGCCACTGGTGCATCGTATAATATGTGTCGCGGCGCTCGATGATCCGGTTCAACGAATCCAGAAGCGACGTAGTGGTCTTGTCGTAGGCCGATGCTGTGAGAGAGGTCAGCGCCAGCAGCAACGCCATTATGATACGAGTGTGTCTTTGCATGAATTATAAGAAGGAAGTGTCGGAAAGTTAGTGTTATGGAAAAGTTCGGTTTATTGAAGATATATCTTAGTGGCTTTGTGACCTGCCATCCTGACAATGAGCAGGGTGGGGAAGGAGGCGGTGTAGCTTTCGCCGGCACGCAGTGTTGCTACGCGTGTTCCGGAGATGTCGTACAGGTCGGCGTCCGCGGCACCGGACGCAAGGCTCACGCACCGGCCCGTTACGGTGAGCTGTCCAACGGCGTCAGGCAAGGCGATGCCGCTGTCGTCGTTGTCGGTGATAGTGAAGTCAAATCCCGAGGGGATAGGCGAGAATTCATATTCGCCGCAATTCTCCGTACGCAGGTTGATGCCCTTGCCGTTGCCCTGCAGGCCCGATTTGAAATTGAAGGGCCAGCCGTCGTTGTGCTGGTCGCGGACGGTGATATTGCGCATAGTGATATTGTTGATTTTTTTGCCTGATGACGACTGCAGGCGAACGCCGTCGTGACGGCTCTCGGCTATGAGGATATCTTCAAGCCGGATATTGTTGAGGTCGTAGAAGTAGCCGGCGCTGATGTTGAGCGACGGATTGGCGTTGCCCCAGAAGTCGCCCTGCGTGCCGCAGGGGCCTCCGCTGCGCGCTCCGCACCGCCGGATGGTGATTCCCTTGAACAGGATCTCGTCCTGAGTGGAGAATCCGGTGCCGTCAAAGTCGGCCGTGATGCGTGCTCCGCACTCCATGCCGTCGTAGATGGCTATGTTGAGGGCCTTATGGTTGCGGCCGCCGAAGATGCCCAGCGATGAAGCGCGCCAGTTGTTCTCGGCCGTACAGTTCTCGAATGTATTGTTGCGTGCCTCGTTGCCCGTGCTCCACGACGCCATGTCGTCGTCGCCGTTGTTGCGGAACGAGCAGTTGCGCACCGTTACGCTCTGTGTGCCCGAACAGAGGTTGATGCCGTCGGCGTAGTTGTTGCGGAACCGACAACCCTCCACAAGGAGTCCACGGGTGGAATTGCCGTCGTAATCCGCAATCCAGGCTCCGCATTCGAAATGGTCGGCGCGTACGTTGCGGATCACCGAATTCGTTCCCCACGATCCGCTGAGACCCTTGCCCATCTGCTGCGAGGACTTGTTTTCGAAGTATCGTTTGTTGCACAGCGTGTTGAGCGTTAGGTTCTCAATCGATACCTTATTGACGCTGCAGCGTACGCCACGGCGCATATAGGTCCGGTTGTTGTCGGGATTCGCGCTGAACATCAGGATGGTATGCCACATGCCGGCGCCGACTATATGCGTGTTTTCGTTGCGGATTTCAAGCCAGACGGGAATTGTGTAGGTTCCCGCCGGAATGTAAATTGTCTTGCCGGCGTTCTGATTCACGAAGTTCTGCAGCGTGCTGCCGTCCCCTTCGTATACCACGACATCGCCCGAATAATCGGTCTTGGCGTAGTGCTGCGCCATTTCAGCCTCCACAAAGTCGATGGTCACGGCATCGGCCGCGTCGTTCTCCTTGACGATGGTCAGCTTGCTGCCTGCTTTCAACGTTCTGGGCAGCAGTATGTTGGCTTCATCGAAGCGCATCCGGGCGAATTTGTTGTCGGCCGGCGTGTTGTCGGGGTATTTCTCGCCGACATTAGCCTTGACGGTATATTGCCATGCCCAGTAGGAATCCAGTTCCACGTCGGACACCTTGACTCCATCGCTGAGAATGCCGACTGTCTGCTTCGTGCCTTTGCCGTCGCTGCTGTCGGGCAGGGAGAAGCGGATGGTCAGTGCGTCGGCATCCTTGTCGAGTGTCCAGCTCACGCTGCTGCCGCGTGCGCCAAGCTCGGCGCACTCCATGAAACTGGCCTCCGAGGCCAGGTTCTCCTGATTGTAATCATTGCGGGCGTCGATGAATTTAACCCCTTCCGATTCACAGCGGCCTTGCTCAGCCTCGTAACGAAGGTATGGACGCGCTACGTAGCCACGCCCAAGAGCATCTTCTTCGAATTTTACTGCTTGAGACCAACCGGGCAAAGCTATTGTTGACAGCATTGCCACAACGAATAATTTTGTTCGTTTCATTCAGAATTTCTGTTAGGTATTGAGGTTTTTCATGTCAGCATCACAAAGTTAGGAAAAATTCTTGAAATAAGCTCAAAAATCCCTTTTTTTGTTTTCCATGGAGTCGTGAGAGTTCCATGGATTCTGAAATTTTCTAAAAAATCCCAAAATATTATGTTGTAGAATTATGTTTTGCTGCAAATGTCACATTATCAACAGGGTATAAAACTGAAATTTTATTCCGGTATAGAAAATATCAGCGATTTTAGCTTGAAATCCGGTAAAAATAAACAAATAAGAACATTTATATTCAAAAATTCACATATGGACATAACGTGCAGATAGTCAGTGCGTAAAGTTTTAAGTCGACTTATTTCGACAATATATGGATTATACTGCTTGACAGACGCGATTTTGCACCTTAATTTTGCTGCCGAAGAAATGACCGCGGCGAGTGTCTACCGGACATTCTTCCCGACAACATTCGCAGTGAACAAAACTAAACTTATTCAATAACCAACAAAATCTCTTAGACATGAAGAAGAGTTACTTAATCGCAGCAGCCGCTCTGGCAATCGCCGGAACCGCAGGCGCGCAGACAGTGGGCAACCCCAAGACAGGCATCAAGGACGAGAATGGCAATGACTACTATTTCGTAGCCTATGACATGGAGAAAGGTGAGTTCATCCATGAACTTCCCGAGATCGACCAGACCTTCGTGTTCGCCATCGACTTCACAGGCACGGGCCTGGAGGACAAGATGAAGACTCTGCCGGAGCCCAACCGCGCAAACGTTCAGGGTCGCAGTGGTGCTTTCGATATGTTCAATCTGTTCAACCTTTCCGACGTTGAGGGTGCTACAGCCAAGGCTGACGGACGTCTCTTTCCCATCAACCGTGACAAGAACATCTACGGTATGGTAGTCAATATGTACCAGCTCATTACATCAAGGATGAACGACATGGCTTTCGGTCCCAACGCCGACTACTCCAGCTACAAGGTTCTCGAGAAGGGTTGCCAGGTAGCCTTCGGAGACAATGTATTCGCATTCGGCTGGTCGACTGATAACCCCGGTGCTGAATGGTGGGATGCAATCGGTGCTCCCGTACAGGATGTTCTGCAGTGGCAGATGGCTCCCTACACCGGTGAAAAGACTGGTGAAGAATGGAATTGGGGTACGCTGCATCCCGACACCGAACCTTGCCCGCTCGAGGGTCTTGATCCCGGTGCATACTACTCAATGTGCTCTGCCTGGGGCGGATATGATGTGCCTGCATCTTACAAGGATCATGCCGCTATGGCTCCCGGCGAGGGTTTTGTGCCCGAGGCCGGTGGCGTTAACAGCGCTTCGATCGACAAGTCTCAGGTTGTTGCTACCGAATACTTCGACCTCGCTGGCCGTCGCATGGACGCTCCCGCCGAGAACGGTGTGACTATCGTCCGCAACATCATGGCTAACGGCGCTGCCAAGGCTGTTAAGGTGATCCGCTGATTAATCTGATCTAATTCCGGGAGGAGCCCATGCATTCTGACTCCTCCCGGATATAATTAACTATCCCGGATATAATTAACTATCCATATTAAAATTTAACATTAAAGGTTAAATTCGATTCCGGCTATTGTCGGGTTCAGGGGCTTTCCCTAATTTTGCAATCTATCTTCCACTCTCTTCCGATCTATTGATCATCCGTCAATAATAATCTTAACATCCATCCAAAATCACGAGGCCCGGCGCTTCGTGCGATTCCTCTCATCCCCGCCACATCACCTCTCTTCCATCAATTGCGACAAAACAACAACATCTCCTATGGATAAGTATTCATTTAAAGCAGCAGGTCGCGTTGCGGCTGTGGCAGTCACTCTGTCACTCGCGACGGCAGCCTTTGCACAGGACAGCACATTGTCCGGTACGGTGGTCGACGAACATGGCGAACCGCTGATCGGCGCCACGGTCATGGCCGATGGCACCACAACCGGCACCACCACCGACCTCGACGGCAAGTTTACAATCAACGTCCCCGTGGGTTCTACTCTTAAAATCTCTTATGTTGGCTACGACACGTCCAAGGTGAAAGTCACCAAGGGCCGTTCGGTCTACAACATCAAGCTTGTAGAAGATGCCGCCAAGCAGCTCAACGAGGTTGTCGTTGTCGGATACGGCACGCAGAAGAAGAGCGAAGTCACCGGTTCGATCACATCGGTGAAGTCGGATGCCATCAAGGACTTCTCGTCCAACTCCGTGGCCGATGCCCTGGGAGGTATGGCCGCAGGTGTGGCAGTCACCAAATCGACCGGCGCTCCCGGAGAGAATCCCGACATCATTATCCGCGGTGCCGCTTCGGTCAACGGAATGTCACCTCTCTATGTGGTCGACGGCGTGCGTCAGTCCACAGGTTTCGACTTCAACATGCGTGATGTGGAGAGCATCGAAATCCTCAAGGACGCAGGTTCCTGCGCCATCTATGGCGCCGAGGCCGCCGGCGGCGTAATCCTCATCACCACCAAGCGCGGAAGCACCATGAAGCCCACTCTCAATGTCACGGCACGTTACGGTTTCCGCAAAATCGACAATAAGGTCAAGCTGATGAACCGCGACCAGTTTATCGCCGCCAAACTTCTGACAGGCGTGGATATCCTCGGATCGGAGGGCGTGGCAAGCGCTGACGAACTTCCCGACGTCGACTGGATGGACGTAATGTACGACACCGGCCACGAGCAGGAATACGCCCTGTCGCTCTCCGGTGGCAGCCAGAAACTCAAATACTTCCTTTCGGGCGGTTTCTACGACGAGAAAGGTACCTACATTGACTCCAAGGCCCAGCGTTTCTCGCTGCGTACCAATGTCGACTATGATATCAGCAAGGTATTCACGGTCGGAACTTCAATCTACGGTTCGATCCTGAAACGCAACCCGACCAAGGTTTACTCCATCTATACCAATGCCATTCCGTTCCGTACGGTTCCTACCATGGCTCCCGTTGACGATGACGGCAACTTCAGCAAGACTCCTTTCTATCTGAACGGACCCAACCTGTACGGTAACGAGCTTACCTACCACCAGAACGGCAAGGAATATTCCGTAAACGCTCTGGCATATCTGAACATCAACTTTGCTCCCTGGCTGACATTCCGCGTCAACGGCGCCGTGAAACTCGGTTCGTCGCACTCGCGCGTATTCTCCGAGGCCTACGACTTCCGTGCCGTTCAGGAGCAGGCATACTTCGAAAGCCGTGCCGGCACATCGCAGGAACTCACCTACAATGCCACGCTGACATTCGACAAGACTTTCGCCGACAAGTGGGGCGTCAAGGTCATGATCGGTACGGAGGCCACGGCAGCCGAATCGTATTACAACTACATTCGCGCCATCGATTTCCCTGTTGACAAGGTCAACTCCGTGAACCTTTCGTCCAACACCGCCAAGGAGGCCAGCGATGCTCCCTACAAGGGACGCCAGCTTTCGTTCTTCGGCCGTGTCAACCTCAGCTACGACAACCGTTATTACATCACGGCCAACATCCGCCGCGACGGTTCCGACCGCTTCGGTAAGAACAACCGCTGGGGTACGTTCCCCTCGGTCAACGTGATGTGGCGACTCGGTCAGGAGAAATTCATCACCGAGAACCTGCCATGGCTCACCGACGCCAAGATCCGCGGCAGCTACGGTATCCTCGGTAACGACGGCATCGCCCAGTTCCTTTACGCCCGCGCTTTCGTCGGCGACCAGATCATCTACAATTTCGGCGGTAACAATGAAGTTTCCGGTTGGGCCAACTACAAGGTGCCCAACGAGGACATCAAGTGGGAGGAAGTGCATCAGGGCGACTTCGGTATCGACCTCAGCTTCCTGAACAACCGACTCACCGTAAGCTACGACTACTACAACCGTCAGACACGCGACATGCTCTACTGGAAGGTTGTGCCCCTGGGATCGGGTATCAACTGGTACCACGAGGGAGCCACCAACCTGATGCCCATCAACATCGGCCGTGTGTCGAACATCGGTCATGAGGTGACGATCAACTGGCGTCATCGCGTATCCGACTTCAACTACAACGTGGGCTTCAACATGTCGTTCAACAAGAACGAAGTCAAGCAGCTCGGCGAGGATGGTGCAGCTCCGCTGGTATCGCCCGACGGCATCAACCGCACGGAGAACGGCCGCTCCATGTCGGAACTCTACGGCTACAAGGCTGTGGGAATCTTCAAGGATCAGGCACAGGTGGACGAATACAATGCCCGCGCACAGGCTGCAGGCCGTCCCTACTACTGGCAGCAGGGCACAGCCCCCGGCGATATCATCTTCGACGACAAGGGTCAGGGTTATGTCGACGAGAACTGCAAGGATTACATAGGCAATCCCTGGCCTAAGATGACTTACGGTCTCAACCTGTCGGCCAACTGGCGCGGATTCGACCTCTCGGCTGTCTTCCAGGGCGCAGCTGGTTTCGAAATCTACAACGCTGTCAAGGCTTACACGCAGACTTTCGCCACCGACGGTAACTCCACAATGGACATCTACAAGTGCTCCTTCTTTGGCGACAACGGTCTGACCGATCAGCCCCGCTGCGGTGCTGTCGGCGACAACGGAGCATGGGTGGGCGACCCCTCCAAGAACTATGGTACCATCTCCTCGTTCTGGGTTGAGAAGGGCGATTACTTCAAGTGCAAGAACCTCGTGTTCGGTTACACCATCCCCCAGCACCTCACCAAGAAGGCTTACATCCAGAAATGCCGTATTTACTTCTCGGCTTCCAATCTCTTCACCATCACCAAGTACTCGGGTATAGATCCTGAGATCGCAGGTACGTCGACCAGCGGATCCAACATGGCCGGAACATCGATGACCGCCCGCGGTGTCGATACTTACAACCGCTACCTGCCCTCGCGCCTCTATAGCTTCGGTCTCGACCTGGTGTTCTGAGAAATGTTGAACGGATCTGATTTGTGACTTATAAAAATCTGAAAAAATGAAGATAACGAAATATATACTTGGGTTGGCCGTGAGTGCCGTTGCGCTGGGAACTGCCGGATGCTCGGACTTTCTGGACGTGGAGGACGAGTCATCGGTATCGGACGCCAATTTCCCGACCAATATGAACCATGTAGACCTGCTGCTGAACTCGGCTTACGCCGGCAGCCATGGCCTGGGACTATATGCGCACACTTACCTGCCGGAAATAATGTATCTGCTCGACCACTCGCACGATACGTTCGGCAACTATGACGGCCGTTCGCAGTTCCTGAGCTGGAACGCCCAGACATCGAACGAGAAACTCGAGAAGACCTACAGCGACATAATGTGCTGGATTCAGTATGCCAACACCGCCAACGACGCCTGTGAGTCCTATCGGCCGAACGCTGCCGAGAATGAGAAGGCACAGCTTGACTACATGCAGGGACAGGCGCTGTTCCAGCGGGCACTGGCCTACTGGCATGCACAGATCTTCTTCGAGCTCGAATCGAAGGCTGACGGTCTCGGATTCCCCATTATACGCACCACGCCGACATCCATAACTGAGATGATGCCCCAGCGTGCCACCGTACGTGAAACCTGGGATTTCGTGATTGAGACTCTGGAACAGGCTTCGACACTGCTCAAAGGCCATAACAGCGACAAGACCCGCGCCACCTACTGGGCCGCTCGCGGTCTGCTCGCCAAGGTACTGATGCAGGCTCGTCAGCCCGAGAAGGCTATCCCCGTGCTTGAGGATATCTTCGCCAACTCCGGCGCCAAACTGCTCGATTTCGACACATATTCCAAGAGCTTCTATGCCGACGAGGCTCATGAGTTCAACGCCGAGACTCTCTACGAGATCGATATGACCCGCAACACCAAGCAGGAGGGTCCCTGGGCCGGTTTCACCACCGGTTCCGGCCAGCCGATGGTAATGGCTCCCTGGTTTGTGAACAGAGGCGGCTGGAATACGTTCGTCACCAAGTCGGGCGACTGGATCGGTCCCAAAGAGCCCGGCAAGGAAGCTTCGACTTGCGCCAACGGCGGATGGGGCAACAACTACGTGAACGATTTCTCCGTGAAGCGTTTCGGATGGCCCCTGCAGCCCACTTGCCGCGTACGAAACGAAAACTTCGACGTCACGAAGTGCGGCCGTTTCGCCACAATCGACAACTTCCCCTGGATCCTGCCCCCGGAGTACACGAAACGCTCGCAGGAAGTCCGCGACAACAAGGAATGCGACCCGCGCCTCTTTATCAGCGCCGCACAGCCCTATTTCGACACTATGAAGGATCAGACCGGCACCGACACCTGGTATGACGTTTCGGCAACCGAAGTCGCTTCGCTCGGTTACAACCACCTCTACTTCGCGCCCAAGAAGTTCACCAACCTCGACGGTCCGGAATCGGCTCTGAACATGTCGAGCGGCGCCAACTACCCGCAGATCCGTCTGGCCGACCTCTACCTGCTCTACGCAGAGGCCATCGCTGACAAGAATCCGGCAACCGCTCTGGAGTATGTCAACAAGGTTCACCGTCGCGCTTACGGCTGCGATCCCAACACGGCATCGGCTTACGATTACAAGTCGCTCACCGACGAGACCATGGCCGCCAAGGGCAATTCCGCTGACATCCTCGGTCACGATGTGATCAAGTATGAACGCTGGGCCGAGCTCTTCGCCGAAGGCCAGTGGTGGTACGATGTGCGCCGCTATGAGATCATCGAGAACGAGATCAAGGTTTATCCCTCGTCGACCTACGGTACGGCTCAGTACATCGGCGAACGCCAGTACGCGCAGCCCATCCCCTTGAAGGAAATCGAGAACTATAACGGCAACCTCCGTCAGAACTACAATTATTAATTGCTCACGGCGAATTTATAATTGATTCAAGTTATGGACAAAAAAATAACAATAGGCCTGCTTGGAGCCGGTGTACTGGTGGTCAGCGCGCTGATACCTGTCCTGGCAGGCGGATGCAGCCGTGCCGACGCGGCCGATCTGGCGCTGAAGTCGCCGAACGGTCAGCTGGTGCTCAATGCCGGCGTCGACCCGCAGGGCCGCCTGTTCTACACACTGGCCGACAAGGGTACCGCCGTGATCGACACTTCCTATGTATCGATCCAGGCCAAGGAAGGAGCCGTGGGACAGAACTGCAAGGTCCGCAAGGTGTCGCACTCCTCCAAGGACGAGACCTGGGAACAGCCCTGGGGTCAGGAAGCCAAGATCCGCAACAATTACAACGAAATGGTTGTGGAACTGGCCGAAGAGGGTAAGGACCTCGAGAAGTTCGCCGTAGTGTTCCGCCTTTTCGACGACGGTCTCGGATTCCGCTATGAGATTCCGAAACAGAACGGTCTGGACTCGATCACGATCATGGACGAGAACACGCAGTTCAATATCCACGAGGACGCCACGGCATGGGCGCAGCCCTGGGACCACGAGTACTACGAGGCTTACTACCTGCCCAGCCCCGTCAGCAAACTCGACACCGTAGCAACACCGCTCACCATGAAGCTTACCGATTCACTCTACGTGTCGCTGCATGAGGCCAATCTGATCGACTATGCCGAGATGAACCTCACTCCCGAGAAGGGCACGACGCGTCTGCGCTCATATCTGACGCCCTGGTCGACGGGCGAGAAGGTGTTTGCCGCTCTGCCGCTCAAAACGCCCTGGCGTACGGTTACCGTCGCTGCCAATCCCGGTGCACTGGCTCTGTCGCATGTCACCCTGAATCTGGCTGATCCCTGCGCCATCGAGGATACTTCCTGGATTGAACCCGGACGCTACGTGGGCATCTGGTGGGGCATGCACATGGAGGATTACACCTGGCATTCGGGCGACAAACATGGCGCCACCACCGAGAATGCCAAGCGATACATCGACTTCGCGGCTGCCAACGGATACAGCGGCGTACTGGTCGAAGGCTGGAACGAAGGCTGGGACGGCGAATGGACCATGAACGGCGACAAGTTCAGCTTCACCAAGGCTTATCCCGACTTCGATCTGGCCGAAGTGAACCGATATGCCCGTCAGAAAGGCGTACGCCTGATCGGTCATAACGAAACCGCCGGAGCCTCCCGGAACTACGAAGCCCAGATGGATTCTGCTTTCGCGCTCTACAACCGCCTCGGCATGAATACGGTCAAAACCGGTTATGTCAACATGATGCTTGACGGCAAGGAGCTGCACGGCTCGCAGTACGGCGTCCGCCATTATCGCAAGGTGGTCGAGACTGCTGCCCGCAACAAGATTATGATCGTGAACCACGAGGGCGTAATGGGTACCGGTTGGGAACGCACTTATCCCAACTTCATGGCCCAGGAGAACATGCGCGGTCAGGAATATGATGCCTGGAGCCCCGACGGAGGCAATCTGCCCGAGCATACCTGCACGCTTCCTTTCACCCGCGCACTGGCCGGACCTATGGATTTCACACCCGGTACGTTCAATTTCAACAACAAGGCCCATCCCGGCACCCACCCGCAGACCACACTCGCCAAGCAGCTTGCTCTTGCCGTCGTGATCTATAGTCCCGTAGTGATGTCGTCGGATATGGTCGAGAATTATGAAGGACGTCCCGAACTGGAATTCCTGAAGAGCTGTCCCACCAACTGGGAGACAACAGTGATTCCTGAGGCCGCTATCGGCGAATATGTCACCGTGGCCCGCAAGGAACGCGGCGGCGACAACTGGTTCATCGGTTCGATCACCAATTCCAAGAGCCGTGACGCAAAGGTGAAACTCGATTTCCTTGACAAGGACGCAACCTATACGGCCAAGGTCTTCAAGGATGGCTTCAAGGCCGACTATCGCACGAATCCCTATCCGGTGGATATCGAGACGATGCAGGTCAAGGCCGGTGACGAACTCGCGCTCAACCTCGCCAACGGAGGCGGTGCGGCGGTGATGATCGTCAAGAACAAACCGGCCGGAAATCCCACGGCCAAAAACTGAAAAGTAAAGACTTCATAAGAACTCTGAATTAGGTTAGATTGATTGATGAATAAGATGTTGAATCAGGTTTATTAAATTGAAAGTAAGTTGATTTGTTAGATGGGAAAAGGATGCCGTGAGGCATCCTTTTTTCAGTATTCAGCTATTTTCGGAATTCAGCTATTTTCGGTCTTTGTCGGTATCTGTCATGGACGGATTTGTCCCCGGCCTGTCAGCAGATATTTTGTGGTGGTGATTTCGCGCAGGCCCATCGGGCCCCGGGGGCCTAATTTCTGTGTGGAGATACCGATTTCGGCACCGAGTCCGAACTGTCCGCCATCGGTGAAACTTGTCGGCAGGTTCACGTAGACGCAGCTGGCGTCGGCTTCATTGCGGAAGCGGTCGGCGGCTGCGGAATCCTCGGTGACGATGCTTTCGCTATGACCCGAGCCATGCGTGGCGATATGTTCCAGAGCCTCGTCGAGCGAGGCGACCGTGCGCAATCCCATTTTGTGGTCCATCCATTCGGTGTCGAAATCTTCGGGTGCGGCTTTGACAAGCAGTTGTGCCGGATAATGCCCGTCCAGGGCCTGTAAAGCCGCGTCGTCGGCATGGATTTCGACATTGCAGTCGGCCAGCGGAGCCACGATGGCGGGCAGATCGGCAAGGCGGTCATGGTGGATCAGCATCGTGTCGAGGGCGTTGCATACGCTGACACGGCGCGTCTTGGCGTTGTTGACCACGGCGCGGGCTATGTCGAGGTCGGCGGCGCTGTCTATATAGGCATGGACCACGCCGGCGCCAGTCTCAATCACCGGAACGCGTGCGTTGTCGCGTACAAAGTCGATGAGGCGGCGACCTCCGCGCGGAATGCAGACGTCGACATAGCCTACGGCATTGAGCAGTTCGGCGGTGGCTTCGTGGGTCGAGGGGAGAAGCTGCGAGGCATCCTCGGGGAGTCCGCATTCGCGCAGGGCGCGCCTGATCAGTTCCATAGCCGCACGGTTGCTCGACTCGGCATCGCGTCCACCCTTGAGCAGACTGGCGTTGCCGCTTTTCAGACAGAGCGCGAACACATCGAACGTCACATTGGGCCGGGCCTCGTAGATCACGCCGATCACGCCGTAGGGCACGCGCACACGGAGCAGGTCGATGCCGTTCGGCAGGGTGCGGTGCTCGATCTCTTCACCTACGGGCGAGGGGAGTGCGGCCACATGGCGCAGGTCGGACGCGATGGCGCGCAACCGCGATTCTGTCAGCTGCAGACGGTCGTACAGCGGATTGCTGCGGTCCATCCTCGACAGATCCTCGGCATTCGCCGCGATCAGCCCGGCGATGTTTGCCTCGGTCAATTCCGCCAATCTTATTATTGCTGCCGAGCGTTCAGCGTCGCTCAACGTGGCCAGCCGGCGCGACGCCTCCCGGGCGTTCTTGAATATCTGTTTCATAACGTATCAGTCATCTTTGGCTCAAACAATGTATGGGGCACCTCGTCGGGACATTCCATCAGGTCGACGAGCACGTTGCGGCGGTCGCCGCGCGCGATGCAGACGGCAATGCCCTGAGCCGACACGCGTTGCGCGGTGCCGCACTTCGATTCCATGCCGCCGCGGCCGAAGCCGCTCTGCTCCCCGCTGATGCATTCGCTCAGATCGCGACCCTGGGGTACGACCGAGATCAGCTCGGACGTGGCATCCGAAGGATTGCCCGTGTAGATGCCGTCGACGTTCGACAGGATGATCAGCATGTCGGCCGACAGCATCGTCGCGATCAGACCGGCCAATTCATCGTTGTCGGTGAACATCAGCTCGGTCAGACTCGCCGTGTCGTTCTCGTTGACGATGGGTATCACGTTGTTGCCGAGCAGATTCAGCATGCACTGCTGCTGGTTTTCGTAGCTGGTGGGCGACGAGAAGTTTTCCTTCTGAGTCAGCACCTGGCCGACTACGATGCCATATTCGGAGAATAGCTGGCTATAATAATTGATGAGCCGGATCTGGCCGATCGAGGAGAAAAGCTGACGGGCGGCCACGCTGTCGAGGGGATGGTCGGGGGTGATGCTGCCGCGGCCGCAGGCCACGGCGCCGCTGGATACGAGCACCACCTGATGACCTTTGCCATGCAGCTGCGCTATCTGGTCGACAAGTGCCGACATGTTCGTCACGTTCGGCTTGCCGTCGGAGCGCGTCAGGATGTTGCTTCCTACTTTTACTACGATCCTCATATGGTCAGTCCTTTTATTACAGCGTTGCTGAACCCGTACTGTTCCATGGTGTTCAGGCCGCGTATGGTTATGCCACCGGGAGTGGTGACCTTGTCGATTTCCGATTCGGGATGGGCGCCGGGCTGCGACAGCAGAGCGGCGGCGCCGCGGATTGTCTCGGTGACGATGGCCTGGGCGTCGGCGGCGCGGAATCCCAATTGCACTCCGCCCTCGACGGCGGCGCGGACGTAACGCATGGCGTAGGCTATGCCGCACGAGGCCAGTGCCGTGCCGGCTCCCAACAGACGTTCCTCGATCTTCATCACTTTGCCTAACATTCCGAAAGCCTCGCCGGCAAGGGGACATTCTCCGTGCACGGGCACCAGGAATGTCATCGATTCGCCGAGACGCATCGCCGTGTTGGGCATGACGATTGAAAATGTCGGGATCACGCCCTGCAGCTCCATCATTGCGCTCAGATCGGCGCCGCTGATGCCGGCTACGATTAGCGCCACTTCCTGACCCTCAAGAATGGCCGGACGTATCTGTCTGATCACGTCGGGTACAATCCATGGCTTCACGGCCACGATTATCAGATCGCTGCCGCTGACGGCATCAAGATTGTCGGTGCTGACGTTGATTCCAATCTCCTTCAGGCATGCCAGACGCCCCTCGTGCGGATTGGTTACGGTGATCAGCGACGGCGAGTAACCGGCACGCACCAACCCGGCGGCAAAAGACCCGCCCATGGCTCCGGCTCCGATCACTCCGATATGCATATCTTTCATCTTGCTCGCATTTTGCTTGATTCGAACGGCAAAATTAAGAAAAATTCTGCAAATTCTTGCATTTGTCTATTTTTATAATCGGATTTATATTTCATAATTGGTGGTTTACGTTTTTTTTTGTAATTTTGCACAGCGAAATATAATAATGGAACAATCGATGCATCATAGCGGCATCTTGTTTTGGATGTCGCCATATACGCAGGCCGTATTCCCCCGTTTTCCGGAAGTGCTTTCCGAATGTTGATGACGGGTGAATGCGGATTTTTTTTATAGATTCCAAAGCAGAAATAAGCAGTTACAAAACGACAATAATACAGATTTTCATGAAGAAAGCCACATTGGTTCTGGATGATGGAAGCCGCTACGAAGGATATTCGTTCGGCCATGACTCCAGTGTCTCGGGCGAGGTAGTGTTCAACACCGCCATGACAGGATATCCCGAGAGTCTTACCGATCCCTCGTATGCCGGGCAGATTATGACGCTGACGTATCCGTTGGCAGGAAATTACGGTGTTCCGGGCACGGAACTCGCCGACGACGGGATGGCCCGCTTCATGGAGAGCGAACGGATACATGCGGCCGGCATGGTGGTATGCGATTACTCGGAGCAGCACAGCCACTGGAACGCGAAATCGAGTCTGGCCGAGTGGCTCGACCGCGAGGGTGTGCCCGCAATCACCGGCATCGACACCCGCGCGCTCACCAAGCATCTGCGTGAGCAGGGCGTGGTCCGCGGCCGTATCATCGTGGAGGGAACTCCCGAACCCGCCGAAGAGAATTATGCCGAAATCAATTTCGTGGAGCGTGTGTCGCCCACCGAGGTGCGCCGCTACAACGAGGGCAAGGATCTTCCGAAGGTCGTGCTCGTGGACTGCGGTGCCAAGAACAACATCGTGCGCTGCCTGACACGCCGCGGCGTCGAGGTGATCCGTGTGCCCTGGGATTATGATTTCAACACCCTGGATTTCGACGCCCTCTTCATCAGCAACGGCCCCGGCAACCCCGAGACCTGCGCGGTGACTGTCGGACATATCCGTAAGTTCCTGGAGACTCCCGGTGAGTCGCGACCCGTGATGGGAATCTGCCTCGGCCACCAGTTGCTGGGCAAAGCCGCGGGCGCTTCGATATACAAACTGCCTTACGGCCACCGCTCGCACAACCAGCCCGCGCGCATGGCCGGCACTCCCCGATGCTTCGTGACGAGCCAGAACCACGGCTACGCCGTCGACGCCGACTCACTGCCCGAAGGCTGGGAGGCTTGGTTCACCAATATGAACGACGGATCCAACGAGGGTATCCGTCACACCTCGAAACCCTGGCGCTCCGTCCAGTTCCATCCCGAGGCATGCGGCGGCCCCGTCGATACCGAATTCCTCTTCGACGAGTTTATTGACCAAGTTAAGAATTCAAAATAACCAGTTCCTATGTCCGATATAAAAGTAGATAACAAAGAAATCCGTAAGGTTCTGGTGCTTGGTTCCGGAGCCCTCAAGATTGGCGAGGCCGGTGAGTTCGACTATTCCGGCTCACAGGCCCTCAAGGCACTCCGCGAGGAGGGCATCGAAACTGTTCTGATCAACCCAAATATCGCCACGGTACAGACCTCCGAGGGCGTGGCCGACCATATATACTTCCTCCCGGTGACTCCGTTCTTCGTGGAGCGCGTCATCGAGAAGGAGCGCCCCGACGGCATCATGCTCGCCTTCGGCGGCCAGACGGCCCTGAACTGCGGCGTCGAGCTCTATCACAACCACGTCTTCGAGAAGTATGACGTCAAGGTGCTCGGCACTCCCGTGCAGTCGATCATCGACACCGAGGACCGCGAGATCTTCGTCGAGAAGCTGAACCAGATCGACGTCAACACCATCAGCTCGGAGGCCTGCGAAAATATCGACCAGGCGCTTGCCGCCGCCGATCGCCTCGGCTATCCCGTGATTCTCCGCGCCGCTTATGCGCTCGGCGGTCTCGGTTCCGGTTTCTGCGATACGCCCGAGGAGCTGACCAAACTTGCCGAAAAGGCATTCGCTTTCTCGCCCCAGGTCCTCGTCGAGAAGAGCCTGAAGGGCTGGAAGGAAATCGAGTACGAGGTGGTGCGCGACCGCTTCGACAACTGTATCACCGTCTGCAACATGGAGAACTTCGACCCCTTAGGCATCCACACCGGCGAATCCATCGTGGTGGCTCCTTCGCAGACACTCTCCAACGACGACTACCACAAACTCCGTTCGCTCGCCATCAAAATCATCCGCCACATCGGCATAGTGGGCGAGTGCAACGTGCAATATGCCTACGACCCCGCGTCGATGGACTACCGCGTCATCGAGGTCAACGCGCGCCTGTCGCGTTCCTCGGCTCTTGCATCGAAAGCCACCGGTTATCCCTTGGCCTTCGTGGCCGCCAAGTTAGGCCTCGGCTACGGTCTCTTTGACCTGCAAAACAGCGTAACTCGCTCTACATCAGCTTTCTTCGAGCCGGCGCTCGACTACGTGGTGGTGAAAATCCCCCGCTGGGACCTCGGCAAATTCCACGGCGTGAACCGCGAAATCGGCTCGTCGATGAAGTCCGTGGGCGAAGTTATGGCCATCGGCCGCACCTTCGAAGAAGCCTTCCAGAAAGGTCTGCGCATGATTGGCCAAGGCATGCACGGCTTCGTGGAAAACAAGGCCGCTAACGTGGCCGACCTCGACCGCGCCCTCACCGCGCCCACCGACAAGCGCGTGTTTGCCATCGCCGACGCCATGGCCGCCGGTTACACCGTCGACCGCATCCACGAGCTCACCAAAATCGACCGCTGGTTCCTGTTCAAGCTGCAAAACATCCTCGCCACCGCCCGCGAAATGGAGCAGTACAACTCGGTGGCCGAACTGCCTGCCGCCCTGTTGCGCTTGGCTAAGCAACAGGGTTTCAGCGACTTCCAAGTGGCTCGCAGCGTGCTCAAGGCCGCGATGACCAACGCCGAAGAAGCGCTGCTCACCGTGCGCGCTCGCCGCAAAGAGCTCGGCATCGTGCCCGTGGTGAAGCAAATCGACACCCTTGCCGCCGAGTACCCCGCCGCCACCAACTATCTATACCTTACTTATAATGGTTCGCAGAACGATGTGGACTACCTCGGCGACCACCGCTCCATCATCGTGCTCGGCTCCGGCGCTTACCGCATCGGTTCGTCGGTGGAATT
>JAQXIE010000017.1 GCA_029007645.1 Bacteroidales bacterium | reverse complement strand
TCGTTGCCTTGTACATACGGGGAGCACGTGACCCGTAATCTTTCATTATAGCGCCGGGAGTAACCGGTGATGCACCGGCAACCATGGCTGTCGCTGCTATAAATGCGAATACTGAGTATTTTTTTATCATGTCTGTTGGTTATTGGTATGTATTATTTATGCAAAGTTAAGTCATTTACTTTCATTTACAACATAATGGTAATATTTTTAAATTTAATTAAGGCATCGTATCTTAGATATAGGAAAGAGGCTGTACCGAAAATAACGGTACAACCTCTCCGAAGTTGGTTGTTTTTCAGGATTATCTTCCGCCGCCGACGGCCTGGTACAGGTTGATAAGGGCCTGCACTTTGCTGTGCCAGCAGTTCAGCGCACTCATCTGGGCGTTGAGCAGACTTGCCCTGGAGGTGAGTACCTCAAGATAGGTGGTGCTTTGATCCAGCGTAAGAAGTTCCTGCGTGTACTCGACTGATTTTTCGAGGTTGTCGATCTGCTGCAGCAGAGCCTCCCGTTTTTCGCTGGTGTTGCGGTAAAGCGACAATGCATCGCTTACATCCACGGCTGCCGCAAGCACAGTATTTTCAAACTCATTCATGGCTTGCTGCTGTCTTGCTTTGGCCACTTTCAGGTTGGCGATGTTCTGACCGCGGGCGAAGAGGGGAGCCGTAAGCTGGCCGGCAAGCTGGATGAACCATTTGCCGGGATTCGTCACCAATGAGCCCAGAAGGTTGGTAAAGCCTCCGTTTGATGATATCATCAGACTCGGATAGAAAGCCGCCCTGGCACTGCTGACCGAATAGTACGCGGCGGCAAGACCCCTTTCAGCTGCACGCACATCCGGACGGGCTGCAAGATAGCTTACAGGCACTCCCGAGGTGAATTCCGCGGGAAGGTCAAACGACATGTCGCCGGATACTTTCCATTCTTTTTCGTCGGTATGCAGCAGCAACGACATGGTGCCGTTCAATTCATGGATCGACTGACGGATGTCAGGAATCGACGACATGATGCTCCAGTAATTTGCTGCGCTCTGCACCACTGCAGCCTCGTTGACATACGCGGCTTCCTTCATAAGCTTCATCGATTCCACCTGATCTTTCCAGAGCTGGGATGTGCGCTGGGTCAGATCAAGCTGCTGGTGCAGAAGAACAAGTCCATAATATGTATTGGCCACTGCCGAGATGATCTGCGAACGGGTTGCCTGCTGATAGTCTTCCATCTGTTCCAGCGACACCTTGGCACTGCGCTTGCGGTTCAGAATCTTTCCGAACACGTCGATCTCCCATTGGATGGAAAGGGGAATCTGATAAGTCCAGGTATCCATGCGGCCGCTGCCGTATTTGGCGGCGCCTCCGTTAGGGCTCAGCGTCACGGCTGGGAAATAGCTGAGTTTCGCACCTTGCAGCTGAGCCTGAGCCATCTGCACGTTCAGCGCCGCATTGTCGATATCCTTGTTCTCGGCAAGCGCCGTACGGATATAGTCCTGCAGAATGGGATCGGTAAATACACGCTCCCAGGTAATGTAGGGGAGTGTCGTGGAATCAGCCTTGGCCTCCGACTCAGCCAGCCGGTTGACATACTGATTCTCAATCGGCATCTCATATTTCTTGTAGATGCCACAGCTGCTCAGCCCGAGCAGCAAGGTGGCGATCAATAAGTATTTTGTCGATTTCATCTTTATTTGTCTAATTTCTGGTCAATGCTGTACTGTTCGATCTCGGACTGTATGCCTGTATTGTCGGTGTCATGCCACTTCATAGGAGTGATCTTCTCCTGCAGGTATTGGAATGCCACGAACAGCGCAGGCACTACGAGCACCTGGAGAATCATACCGATGAGCATACCGCCGATGGCACCCGTACCGAGTGCGCGATATCCGTTGGCGCCGGCTCCGGTGGCGAACATCATGGGGAGCAGACCGATAATCATGGCCATTGACGTCATCAGGATGGGTCGCAGTCGCGCCACGGCTCCGAGCACGGCACTCTTCACCACGCTCACTCCGGCTCGACGCCGTTCGAGTGCGAACTCCACAATCAGAATGGCGTTTTTGGCCAGAAGTCCGATCAACATGATGAGTGCAATCTGCAGGTAGATGTTGTTGTTGATTCCCATGAAACGAGCGAAAACGAACGATCCCATAAGTCCGAAAGGTACCGATAGGATAACCGCCCATGGAATGATGTAACTTTCATACTGTGCCGAGAGCAACAGATAGACGAACAGCAGAACCAGTCCGAACACATAGGCTGTAGAGCCTGAACCCTGCTTTGCCTCCTCGCGGGTAAGTCCCGAATAGTCGAATCCGAAGCCTGCAGGGAGCGTCTCCGATGCTACCTGCTGGATGGCATTGATGGCATCGCCCGACGAGAAGCCGGATGCCGGAGATCCGGTTACGGCGATGGATGTAAACATGTTGAAACGGTTCAGAATATCGGGGCCATATACGCGCGTCAGCTTAACGAAGTTGTCGATAGGTGCCATTGTGGCGCCGTTGCGCACCTTGATGCGACGCAGTGTCTCGGGCGATACGCGGGCTTCAGGATTGGCCTGCATCATCACACGGTACAGCTTGCCGAACTTGTTGAAGTTCGATATATACATACCTCCGTAATATCCCTGCAGTGTACTCAGTATGGCGTTCTGTGTCAGTCCGGCCTGCTTGATCTTGGCAACGTCAAGTTCCACAAGATACTGTGGGTAAGCCGGATTGAAGGTCGAATATGCCATAGCAATCTCGGGACGTGCGTTCAGAGCGGCGATGAATTTCTGATATACCTGGAAGAAGGTGGTCAGGTCACCGCCCGTCTTGTCCTGGAGACGAATCTCGAACCCGGATGTGGCTGAATACCCCGAAATCATAGGGGGCTGGAAGAACATGATACGTCCGTCGGGTATCGACTTTACTTTCTGGAAGAGCTGGCCTACGACGGCTTGCGCCGACTCCGTCTTCTCATCACGCTCGGCCCATGGCTTCAGCTTGATGATGAACGATCCGTAGGTGTTGCCCTGACCGGATACAAAGCTATATCCTGTAATGGCGTTACGCACGCGGATCGCAGGAATGGTTCCGCAGATCGAGTCAACCTTGTCCATCACCTCGTTGGTGCGTTCCATCGATGTGGCCGGCGGCATGTCGACTACACCCATGATTGTTCCGGTATCCTCGTTGGGCACCAGTGCCGTTGGAGTGATCGACATCAACCATACGAGTATGCCGACGGCAACGGCAACAGTACCGAAGCCGATTATCTTATGATTGATGAACCATGTGATGCACTTGCTGTAGAGAGTCTGTGTCTTATGGAACACATTGTTGAAGGCATCAATGAACGATTGCTGGAACATCCCGACAATGCCAAGGATAGCCACTACATAGGCGATAATGCTGAGCGCGACGTTCTCGAACTCATACCATCCGAGCACAAGAAATACGATGGCTGCGAGAAGCAGCAACGAGGTCACCCATGCCGGGAACTGGAATTTCAGCCGCTTCTTGTAGGTCTGTTTCAGGACTTCGCCGGTGGTGGCGTAGGCATCCTTTACACGCTCTTTCAGCGGAGCGGGCTCACCATGCTTCGGTTTCAGGAATACGGCGCACAGCGCCGGGGTAAGCGTCAATGCGTTGACGGCCGACAGTCCGATGGCCATCGCCATTGTCAGACCAAACTGACGATAGAACACTCCCGATGTGCCTCCGATAAAGGATACCGGGATGAACACCAGCATCATTACCAACGTAATCGATATGATTGCCGAGGCAATCTCGCTCATGGCGTCGATCGAGGCTGTACGTGCCGATTTATACCCTTGGTCAAGTTTGGCATGCACGGCCTCCACTACCACAATGGCATCGTCCACCACAATCGCAATCGCAAGTACCAATGCCGAAAGTGTCAGAAGGTTGATCGAGAACCCGAATATGTACATCAGGAAGAATGTACCGATCAATGCCACAGGAATGGCAATCATAGGTATCAACGTCGACCGGAAGTCCTGCAGGAAGATGAACACAACCAGGAACACGAGCAGGAAGGCCTCGATCAGAGTTTTGATAACCTCATGAATAGATGCGAAGAGGAACTCATTCACATCCATCATGGTGATGAACTTGATGCCTTTTGGCGCCTCCTTCTGGAACTGGTCCAGATCTTTCTGAATTTCCTGTACTACTTGGGTGGCGTTTGATCCGGGACTCTGCATCACCATTACCGCAACACCGGTCTTACCGTTGGTGCGCGCGCGGAATCCGTAGGAGAGTCGGCCCAGCTCGACTTCGGCTACATCTTTAAGCCGCAGTATCTCGCCGTCGGGATTGGCCCGGATAATAATGTCTCCGAATTCCTTTTCGTCCGACAGACGTCCTTTATAACGCATCACATACTGGAAACTCTGGTTGCCGTTTTCACCGAACTGACCGGGGGCGGCCTCGATGTTCTGCTCTGCCAGAGCCGCGGAGATATCGCCGGGCATCAGGCCGTACTGAGCCATGGCCTCGGGCTTGAGCCAGATTCGCATAGAATAGTCAGCTCCCATCACCATAGCCTCGCCTACACCCTGCACACGCTTGATGACCGGCACGACATTGATGGCTGCATAGTTTTCCACAAATTCAGTGGAATACTCGCCCGTATCGTCGTAGATGTTGAATATGATAAGCATGGAGCTCTGACGCTTCTGCGTGATCACACCTACCTGGTTAACCTCGGCCGGAAGCTGGCTTGCTGCCTTGGCCACGCGGTTCTGTACGTCAACGGCGGCCATGTTCGGGTCAGTGCCCGGCTTGAAGATTACCTGAATCTGTGCCGATCCGTTGTTGGCTGCCGAGGAATACATGTAGTCCATGTTCTCGGCTCCGTTGATCTGCTCCTCCAGCGGCGCGATCACCGAATTCAATACTGCCTGTGCGTTGGCTCCGGTGTAATTGGTGCTCACACTGATTGTCGGAGGCGCGATATTGGGATATTGTTCAATAGGCAGTGCCATCAGTCCCAGGATACCCAGCAGCACAATGAAGATGGATATCACGGTCGACAGTACCGGCCTGTTGATAAATGTGGATAATTTCATATTATTTTATTCTAATCCGGGTTAAATCAGAATTTCTCAATTCACTTTTTGGGACGGATCACCATGTCGTCCTTAACCGAGATGCCGACACCTTCGGTCACAATAACCTGGCCCGGCTCAAGTCCGCTGGTGACAATGAAGTTGTGGCCGTCGTTCTCTTCGGCTACAGTGATAGGAGCGGAATGTACTTTGTTGCTGTCACCAACGACATATACAAATCGCATATCCTGCATCTCATATGTTGCGGACTGCGGAACGAGGATGGCGTTGTTGCGCATCTGCGGAATCATTACGCGGCCCGTGTTGCCGCTGTGCAGCATACCGTTAGGGTTGGGGAACACGGCCTTGGCTGTGGCACTTCCCGTGGCCGGATCTATAACACCGGAAACGGCTACGATCTTGCCGGGCTGAGCGTAGCGCTCGCCGTTGGCAAGCAGCAGAGTCACCGGCGGCATAGCCGCAATCGCCTCGTTGAGGGTGCGTTTGCCGTTGTCAGTCATGGCCAGAAGATCCTTCTCGTTAAGCGAGAAATAAGCGTCCATGTCGCTGTTGTTGGATATCACGGTCAACTCCGTCTGTGGCGATACCAGCGATCCCTCCTTGAATGGGATGGTGCCTACAACTCCCGAAATCGGGGCTGTCACTGTGGAGTAGGAAAGATTCTTCCTGGCCGATGCCAGATTGGCGGCAGCCTGATTATACTGAGCTTTAGCGGCATTAAGAGCGTCGACCGATGTCTGATAGGCCGGGGCGCTTATAATGTTCTTGTCCAGAAGTATCTTATTGTTATTTGCGTTGGTCGTAGCCGTGTTGACACTGGCCTGCGCTACCTGAACGGCAGCTGCAGCTGCATCGACAGCAGCCTTCAGGGTCACCTGGTCGATGGTGAACAGCGTTTGTCCCGCATGGACTCTCTGACCTTCCTCTACATATACTTTCGTAAGAAATCCTTGAATCTGAGGTCTTATCTGAACGTCGTTGGAACCTTGGAGCGTGGTCGGAAAGCCTGTCTCAAGCTTTGTGTCTTCCTCGCCGACCGTTATCACTGCAATTTCCGGTGCCTGTGCTTCCTGCTGGGCCTGCTTGCCCTTGCACGATGTCATGCCTGCAACACAGAGGGCCAACACGGCCATCTGCCAGCTGATTGTTCTCATTTTCATTTCTATATCTTATGTTACGATGATTTCTATTATGATTGTAGGATGCAAAATTACTCAATTATCTGCTTAAAATATACAAAATGGACAAAACATGCGCGAATTTGACCAATTTTACACACACGTGGTTGAAAATAACGCTGTCGGAATCCATGATTCCGACAGCGTTTATTGTTGTTTATCCCTTGGTGAAGGGGGGAGGTGTGTCATCCTCATCGTCATCTTCGGATGCCGTCGAATTCCCGGCTTTATCGTTCCCGTTCTGCTTGAGCGGGTCAATGCCTATGGATTTGTCGGAGGATTCTTCCTCCTGTTTCTTATTGAGCTCGATAATCTCGTCCGTGCGGCTCTTCCATTGGCGCTTGCCCAGAATCTTCTCGACATCGTCATGGAAAATCACCTCATGCTCGATCAGCATGTCTCGAATCTGATTGTGCTGTGCGCTGTATTTTCGCAGAATATCCTTGGCGCGTTCATACTGTTCGTTGACGATGCGCTTCACCTCGGAATCAATTATTTCGGCCGTCTCGTCGGAATACGGTTTGGTGAATCCCATTTCCTGACCGGATGAATCGTTGTAATTAAGATTTGGCAACTTGTCGCTCATACCGTAGACAAGCACCAGTGACCGTGCTATTTTCGTGCATTTTTCGAGGTCATCACTGGCACCGGTGCCTATCTGTCCGAGGAACACCTCTTCGGCGGCACGTCCTGCCAGAAGGCCGCACATTGTATCCAGAAGCGCCTGGGTGGGGATGATCTGTCGCTCCTCAGGAGCATACCATGCCGCTCCAAGGGCGCGTCCACGTGGCACGATAGTAACTTTGACCAGGGGATTGCCGTACTGAATCATCCAAGTCACGGTGGCATGGCCGGCCTCGTGAGTGGCGATGGCACGTTTTTCCTCATCGGTTATGATCCGCGATTTCTTTTCAAGGCCGCCGACTATTCGGTCAATGGCCGCCATGAAATCATTCCAGTCTACAGCTTTCTTGTTGTTGCGGGCTGCGATCAACGCGGCTTCGTTGCAGACATTGGCGATATCGGCGCCGCTGAATCCCTGTGTCTGGCGAGCCAGCTGCTCGATGTCAAGTTTGGCGTTGACCTTGATATTGCGCAGATGCACCTTGAATATGGCTTCACGGTCGGTCAATTCAGGAAGATCCACATATATCTGCCGGTCAAATCGGCCGGGACGCAGCAACGCCTTGTCAAGCATGTCCGCACGGTTGGTGGCCGCCAGACATATCACGCCGTTATTTGACTGGAATCCGTCCATCTCAGTCAGCATCTGGTTCAGGGTATTCTCCCGTTCGTCGTTGGATCCCATGTTCGGATTGCGTCCGCGCGCACGTCCCACGGCATCGATCTCGTCGATAAACACGATACATGGAGCCTTCTCCTTGGCTTGCTTGAACAGATCGCGCACACGAGCAGCACCCACGCCGACAAACATTTCGACGAAGTCCGATCCCGACATCGAAAGGAAGGGCACATTAGCTTCTCCGGCCACAGCCTTGGCAAGCAACGTCTTACCGGTTCCCGGAGGGCCTACAAGCAACGCTCCCTTGGGAATCTTGGCGCCGAGATCCGTGTAACGTTGCGGATTCTTAAGGAACTCCACAATCTCCTCGATCTCGACCTTAGCTTCCGACAATCCGGCAACATCCTCGAATGTGACATTGGTGCCGTTATCCTTGTCAAATACTATCGCTTTGGATTTACCGACATTGAATATGCCGCCGCCTCCGGCCCCTCCTGTCATGCGTCGGGACATGAAGTACATGAACAGGAATATGAGCAGCACCGGTCCGAAATACCAGAAAAATTTCATCAGGTCCGAACCCTTCTCATAGGTCACCTTGATTTCAGGTTTCCCTTCTTTGACCAGCTGAGCGTTCCACTGGTCAATCTTATCCTGAAATTTATCGGTCGAAGGTATTGTGGCAATCAGTTTCCTTTCAACCTGAAAGCCGTTGCTCATGTCAAATTTCTGATTCCGCGCACCCTGTTGCGTCAGCGTTCCCTCGGCTGTTCCGTCGGTCGTGATGACAGCAATCTTGTCGATGTCGCCGGCCAAGGCCGCCGTCTGGAACTCCGACCAAGTCACTTCCTTAGGTTGGCTGTTGTCCTGGGAGAAATATAATGCTATAAGGGCTGCGAATATCAGCAAATACATCCATATCATGTTGAGCAATGAACGCTTCACTATTGAGCCCGGCTTCTTTTTCTTTGGTTGTAACATGCAACTATAGTTTTCTTAGTCGATATCGGGTATTTCAGTTATCTTGGCGTCTCCCCACAATTCTTCCAGATTATAGAGATTGCGCATTTCCGGTTGGAAAACGTGAACAAGCACTGTTCCGTAATCAATCACTATCCATTGGGAATTGCGCTGACCGTCAATGTTATATGGTTTTTTTGACATATCCTTGCGGATCTGCTCCTCGATGTTGTCAGCGATCGCGCTTACCTGAGTGTTGGATTTTCCCTCACAGATTATGAACTCCGAGGATGGTGCGCTTTCGATGTCGCTCAAGTCTATCAAGGTGATTTTCTGACCCTTGACATCCTGTATGGCAGCGATTATTTTTGCCGACAGGTCTGCGGAGGCTTGACCTGCAGTTGATTCATATGTTTTTCGCATTCGCAGTGTTTTGATTCAAAGAAATGATGTTTAGCAGAATAGATTATAGAAGGCTTATATGGCCACAGTCATTCTGTTCTGTTCAGTTTGATTTTGATTTTATTTATATTAACAAATTTCAAGCCAAATTTATCGTGGCAACAGTGTCCTGTCACCGATTTCTTTGGCAAGCCTTTGTCTTAGTTTCATCAATGAATTGAGTCTCAATTGTAATTTCTCTTCTTCTTCGGGCGTCATCGTGGCGGCAGTGTCATGATATTTGCGGAGCAACGCCCGCAACTGATTATTCAGAATCTCTCCTTTCCACTCCGTAATTGCACGGGGCACAAGCCTGTCAAGCTTGCTTTCCTCAGTTTCATTTCCGGGCGCCGACGCATAGATATTGCTCAGCTGGTGCTTCTCGTGCAACAATACAGTCGCGGTTGTCCGGACATTGTCGTCTTCATGGCTGGCAAGCATCTGTGCCGGCCATACCTTGATGAAATCATTTATCTCCTCGTGTGCCCAAGCCTCTATTTCCTCTTCGAGCCGTTTTTCCTGAATGCGGATTTCGTTGACGCTAAGATCTTGCGTAGCGATTTCTTCAATTCCGGCCTGCATTTTCTTCTTTTTCTCCTCTTCCAATGAAGCGCGGCGCTGCTGCAGAACTTTCGCAAATTCCGGACGTATTCTCTGTAATTCATGGAACACCGTACGGTATTCCGGCACTGAGAAAACTATATTGTCATCTTCCAGTTCCTGAGATACATACTCCAGAACATCTATCATGGATTCGCCATCCTCCGTCTGGAACACTTCCAGGAACGCATATCGTACGCAATATTTAATCACCGGTAACTCCAGCGGGCGGAAGGAGAGATCTCCGGCATAGGATTGTTGCTGTTGCGCGGAGACTCCGGTAGTTAGAACTGTCGCTGTCTGGACTGGAGTCCCGTTGTCCTGCTGACCATCGTCGGCGACATGCTGTGTGCCCGATTTGCCCCATTGGCGCTCCTTCTTCCATTTCTGGATCAGGATTTCTCGCGCACGTGACACGGATTGAGCAATGGAATCCTCAGTCACGTTCAGCAGTTTAGCGCATTCCTGGATGTAGACGTCACGTCCTATCGGATCCGGAATGTGCGCGATCGACTCTACGACACTGTTCACGGCCCCGATTCGCTTCTGCGGGTCGCGTGCAGTCTCTTCGGTCAGTAATACGTTGATTTTGAAGCGGATTATGTCGGTTTCGTGCTCGTCTACGTATTTCTGGAATTCTTCAGGAGTATGCTTGCGGGCGAATGAGTCGGGATCGTCGTTGTCGGGCAGCAATAGCACCTTGACGTTCATATGGTGTCCCAGAAGCATGTCAATACCGCGCAGAGAAGCTTTGATGCCGGCCGCATCGCCGTCATAAATCAGCGTGATGTTGTCGGTCAGCCTGTGTATCAGGGTTATCTGCCCGTCGGTCAGCGCCGTGCCTGACGATGCCACTACATTGCGCATGCCCGACTGCCACATGCCTATCACGTCCATGTAGCCTTCCACCAGAAAACACTTGTTCTGATTCACTATGGCCGAGCGCGCCTGAAAGATGCCGTACAATTCGTTGCTTTTCTTGTACAGCTGCGATTCAGGCGAGTTGATGTATTTGGCAAGGCCTCCTTTCAGATCGCGGCCGCCGAAGGCAATGACTTTACCGGAATTGTTCAGGATAGGGAATATCACACGGCCCCGGAAACGGTCGTACTCGCGGCCCTGTTGCGATGTGCCGATGAGGCCGAGCGTTTTGAAGACGTCCAGATTAAAACCGGCTTTGCGGGCTTCCTCCACCATATGCTGCCCGTTGTCGATGGCATATCCCAGATGGAAGGCCTTGATCGCTTCGTCTGTTACTCCGCGCTGGGTCAGATACTGCAGTCCGACGTCGCGGCCTTCCTGCGTGGAACGCATATCCTGTTCCATCAGCTTCATGGCCCACTCATTGGCCACGAGCAATGCCTCGCGTTCCGATTGTCGTGCCCTCTCTTCATCGCTCAATTCTCGCTCCTGAACCTCGATGCCGTATTTCTTGGCAAGATGAAGTAAAGCCTCCTTATAGCTCAAACCCTCTTTCTCCATTATGAAGTTAACGGGCGAGCCTCCCTTCTTGCATGAAAAGCAGTAACAGAAATTGCGCTTCCGGCTCACCGAAAACGACGGTGTACGCTCATTATGGAAGGGGCAGAGTCCCATATAGTTGGAACCCCGCCTGACAAGATGCACGTAATCCGACACGACTTCGACTATATCGGCGGCATCCTTGATGCGCTGAGCTGTAGCCTGATCGATCAATTGATATGGCTCGATTTGTTGTGGGCGTTGCTGATCTGATCAAGTATCTGATCAAGTTTGGCGCGTGTCTCGCGACGCGTGGGCACCAACGGCAATCTCAGTTCGTTCTCTATGAACCCCATTTCATGAAGCACGTATTTGATTCCTGCCGGGTTGCCGTCAACAAACAGTTCTTCGTAAAGCCGTTCGAACTGGTAATGCACCGGCAACGCGTTCTTGAAATCTCCGGCCAGACAACGGCGTACCATGTCGCCGAACATATGGGGGAACGCATTCCCGACTACGGATATTACTCCCACTGCTCCCAAGGCTATCAGAGGATAGGTCAGCGCGTCATCACCCGATATCACCTGGAAGTTCTCGGGACAGTTGTTCAGAATCTCCTCTATCTGACGGAAGTTACCGGACGCCTCCTTGACGGCGATGATGTTGCTGAAATCACGTGCGAGCCGAATTGTGGTGTCGGCCGAAATGTTGACTCCCGTTCGGCCGGGCACATTGTACAGTATTACCGGCAGGGGTGAGTTCTTTGCGATGGCGGCATAATGCTCGTAAAGTCCCTGCTGCGAAGGCTTGTTGTAGAAAGGCGCTACGGACAGTATCGCTGAATATCCCGACAGTTCGGTATTCTTAAGCTCCTCTATGAGAGCTGCCGTGCAGTTGCCTCCCATGCCTACAATCAACGGCACACGTCCCGCTGTGTATTCAACTGCGAATCGTCGCACGGATTCACGTTCTTTATGCGTCAGGGTCGGTGTTTCTCCCGTCGTTCCCAGAATCACAAGGTAGTTTGCTCCATTTTCAACCACATAGTCTATCAGGCGACCCAAGGCGGCGAAATCAATTTGCTTATCTTTATCGAACGGGGTAATCATCGCAATTCCCAGCCCGCGCAGTGTCATGGAATCCATGTTGTTGGTTTTATGTTCGGTGCTCCCGGCAATGTTTGCGTCCCCAAGAGCTATCATATTAGCTTTATAATTGCAAATTTAATGAAATTTCGTCAATTCAGAAAAGGACACAAGGCTTTTTTGTCGTTTTTATGTCATATTAACACCTGTTGATTTGTTATAAATAAAAACCATATTGCTGTAATGGAAATTGAGAATTTTAAACAGTTTCATTACTTCATATTTATAAGCGGACATAAATTAGTTTAATCAACATCGTATGACGAATAATGAGTTTACTTCTGCGCGCGGCGGATTTAAAAATAAGATGAAGATTTTCTGGGCGGATGCTGTAGCTTACCTCAATCCAACTCATGATCTGGAATCGCAGGCCGACATAGAGGCAAGCATACGCTCCGGGGTTTCGTTCAAGGGGAGCCAGTTGCTTATCCTGATATTTGCAATCTTTATTGCATCGCTTGGTCTGAACACCAACAGTATCCCTGTAATTATCGGAGCGATGTTGATTTCTCCTCTGATGGGTCCTATCATCGGGATGGGCCTCGGAATCGGCATTCATGATTTCTCACTGTTGAAAAAAGGGCTGAAGAATATTTCGGCCGCGATTATCGGTTCACTCCTCACATCGGCTCTATATTTCCTTATCTCTCCTCAATATGAAGGATCGAGCCAGCTATTGGCGCGTACTTCCCCTTCGATTTATGATGTATTTGTGGCCTTGTTTGGTGGCGCTGCGGGCATTCTGAGCATTGCGGCCAAGAACAAAGGTCAGGTACTCCCGGGTGTCGCTATCGCCACATCGCTGATGCCTCCGCTTTGTACTGCCGGTTACGGCCTGGCTACCTGGCAAATGAACTTCTTTCTCGGCGCTTTCTATCTGTTCTTCACAAATTTCATCTTTATTTTCGTCGCTTCCTGGGCTGGCGTGAAATTGATGAGATTCAAGCCCGTGAGCTTTCAAACCCAAGGGCGGGCTCAAAAGGTCAAGATCATCGCTTATTCTTTAGTGGGCGTGGTGATTGGCGTCAGCGTCTATCTTACAGTCGTAATGATCCGCAAGAATGTATTTCTCGACCAGGCTTCGGCGTTTGTCGAAAACGAAATGGTGTTTCCCAACACTCAGGTACTCAGCCATAAGGAATATATCGAGGACAATACCCGGCACATAGACGTGACTCTGATCGGAGAGGCGTTGCCCAAGGATTCTCTGCAATTGGCCATGGTCAATAAACTTGACTCCGTAGGCCTTGGTGGCACTGTGCTGAATATCAAGCAGGGCTTCGCTCTCAATGATCTCGACGACAATATGAGCGAGGACCGTTTTTATAAGATCATGCAATCGGAGTTGGCCGATCAACAGGCCAAAATCGATTCACTCAATACGATCATAAAACAACGCGACCGGTTCAATTCGGCGAGTCGTGATATCGCACCGGAGGTACAGGTAGTGTTCCCTAACATCAGCGACATTGCGCTGGCTCAGATGATAGCCACATCTGTGGCTGATGAACAGACCGATACAGTCAACATGATTTTCGTCAACGCCCCTCAGGGCCTTACCCCGAAGGATCGCCGGCGTCTGCGCCGGTATGTGGGTGTCCGCCTCGGCATGAACAACCTTGACGTTACACTGAATCCCAAGGGCTTCCCATGGCCGAAACCAAACCCTAAACGTGAACCGGCAAAAACAAATTGAATCAGAATTTAAGTATGGGAGCCTTAGCGGCGCCAGAAGCCATAGGTCAACACCACGAGAACTGTGAATATCTCGAGACGGCCTATGAGCATGATGAATGCCAGAATCCATTTCACATAATCCGCTACTCCGGCGTAATCGCCCACAGTGCCCGTCGCATCTGAACCAAGTCCGGTATTGGAAATTGCCTCAAGCGCGCTGAACAACGAATCGCCTAACGGCAGTCCTGACAGGCTGATGATTGTGCCTCCGATCAGTATGATGAAGATATACAGGAACAAGAAGGCCAGCGTCTTGTAGATAATGCCGGGTTGGGTACCTTTGCCATTGAGGGACACGGTTGTCACGGCATTGGGATGCATTATTTTATAGAATTCGTTTTTCAGAAATTTGAACAATACAATGAATCTGTCGATCTTGGCACCTCCCGATGTACTTCCGGCACAAGCTCCCATGAACATAATTATCAGGGTAACCATTACTGTCAGCGCACCCCATGTCGGGAAACCGGGAGCAACTATACCGGTGGAGGATATCATGGATACTGTCTGGAATAGGGGAGTGACGGTAAGGAGTTCGACACTATATGGACCTCCCTGCAGCAGAATGTCGATTGTCATGAGGGCATAGCCGACGCCGATAATAGCGAGGTAAACCTTGAATACCGTATTTTTAGCCAGGGTGATTGCTTTGCCGCGCATCGCATTGTAGAGCAACGACAGATTCACGCCACCCAGGAACATGAACACTATCATCACAATCTTTACATATACTGTATTGTAAAGCGCAATCCCTTCGTCCGATGTGCTGAATCCGCCCGTCGACATCGTGGAGAGCCCGTAGCACAACGCGTTGAAGAAATCCATATCTGAGAACGACAGCAGAATTATCAGAATCGCCGTGAGCAGAATATATACGCCCCAAAGGCCTTTGGCCGTCGCTCCAACACGGGGACGAAGTTTGTCGTGAGTGATGCCGGTCACCTCGGCGTTGAACACCATCAGTCCGCCTGATGAATTCAGCATAGGCACCACAGCCAATGTGAAAAGCAGGATTCCGAGGCCTCCGATCCATTGGATCAGGCATCGCCAAAGCAATATCGAGTTCGGCACATCCTTGAGCGTATGCAGCACAGTAGCTCCCGTAGTGGTGAAACCGCTCATCGTTTCGAAGAAAGCGTCCGTCACCGACATATGTGTACCGTACAGAATAAAGGGAAGCATTCCGAATATGGAGAGCACTACCCACGTCAGTCCTGTGAGCAAAATGGCTTCGCGCCGCCCCATATCCTTGTTTTGAGCAGGAATCAACGTCATCAGAAGTCCCACGCCGCCGGTGATCGCAACGGCGATAAAAAATGGAATGGCACTTTCCGTTTCATAGATCATTGCCACCACGCATGGCAGAAGCATGAAGACACTCTCCATCATCAACAGCCATCCCTCGATTCGCGCAAGCATCGCAAGATTGATGTAGCGCGTCTTGGCAAATCTGTTTATATGGATGCGCGATGACTTCATCAGCTAAACCATTTTTCGATTTTCTCAAGCGTGCCCTGCAAACTGAACACCACTACGAAATCGCCTGCAAGAATCTTGGTGTTACCGTCGATAAGTCTCACCTCATCACCGCGGACCAATGCGGCAAGCGTCATTCCGGCCGGAAGATGAAGTTCGCGTACCGGAGCCTTCGTTATTTTGGCTCCGGAGCGTACAGCAATCTCCGCCACGTCCGCACTCGCAAGCGACAGAAATCTTGAGTTACTCTGGTCAGTATCAAGCAGCAGCTGATAGATACGGCTTGATGCCAGCAACTTCTTGTTGATGGTCGTGCCTATGTTCAGATTCTCGGCAATTGGCAGAAACTGCAGATTCTCGACATCCGCCACTGTCTTCGGAACGCCAAACTCCTTGGCCGTAATACATGCGAGGATATTGGTCTCGGACGAGTCGGTCATGGCCAGAAACGCATCGTACTGGTCAAGGTTGTTTTCCCTCAGCACTTCGATGTCGCGTCCGTCGCCATATACAATCTCGCAGTCGGGCAGATTGGTGGCCATTGTCTCGCATGTGGCATAATCTGACTCGATAATCTTGATACGGTATTTCTCATGGTATTGAACCGCAAAGCGTCTGGCAATGCGACTCCCTCCCATGATCAGGACTTTCTTTATGACATGTTTCTGCTTGCCGCAGTAATTGCGCACGGTCTGAAGATAGGGGGGCGTTGTGATGAAATATACGATATCGCCGTCCATGATCTCGTCGTTACCGTTAGGAATGATGGTGCGGTTATTTCTCCTGATGGCGGCGATATGGAAATCGTGGGTCGTTACCGGCAGGTCTTTCAGCTTGACATTCAGCAGTTTCGACTGATTGTAGATCTTCACGCCTACCAAAAGCAACTTACCGTCATGAAGTTCACCCCAATATCTCGCCCAGTTGTGATTGAGCGCAGTCGCAATCTCATTGGCGGCAAGATTCTCAGGGTAGATCATTTCGTTGACACCCAACTCGTTGATGGTCCGGCCATATTTCGGTACAAGAAACTCCGAATTGTCGATACGCGCCACTGTTTTCTTCGCCCCGAGCTTCTTGGCGATGCAGCATGCCACGATGTTGTTGGTCTCGTACGGTGTGACTGCTATGAACAGATCAGCATCCTCGACATTGATGTCCGAAAGCGTCGCGAAACTGTACGGCGAACCGTTCCAGGTCATAAAATTGTACTTGGCGTCAATCGCGTCAAGACGTGCCTGGTTCTGATCCAGTAGAATTATGTCCTGGTTGTCGGTCGACAGCATCTTGGCCAGATGCCGGCCGACCTCTCCGGCTCCCGCAATAATTATCTTCATGAACGGCAGGTTTTAATTATGCTTTCAGAGTCAAATCCGGCTATTTTGCGCAACTCCTGTATGCTTCCATGCGCCATCCATTTATCGGGAACCCCGAGACGGCTTACTCTGACTCCACGTCCGGTGGATGCAAGATATTCATCGACGGCCGATCCGAATCCACCGGTACGCATGCCGTCCTCGACTGTAATGACATGCCGATATTTGCCTGCTATCTTGTCCAGAAGTTCGATGTCCAATGGATTCACCCAGATCATATCATACAAATCGACTGTGATACCATCCTTAGCGAGAGTGTCGATAGCTTTATTGGCTTCTTCAATAACGGGGCCCACAGTCAGTATGGCGATTTCAGCATGGTCCGAGACCGATACCTCGCGGCCTTTGCCACGCGGCATTGCCGCCGGCAACTCTGCCGACTCGGTTACCTTGCAATTGCCTCTGGGATAACGGATGGCAAAAGGACGGTCACCTTCAGCCGCCGTTACCATCATGGCCTGAAGCATGTCGCCGTCCGACGGCACTGCGATGTCTATGCCGGGAATCGTCCGCAGATATGCCAGGTCGAGCAGGCCGTGATGTGTCAGACCATCCTCACCGACAAGTCCGGCCCGGTCAATGCAGAAAATAACCGGCAGTCCCTGTATGGCCACATCATGGATAATGTTGTCGTACGACCTCTGCAGAAAGGCGGAATAGATCGCTACAAAGGGTCGCTTGCCTGCCGATGCCAGACCTCCGGCGAATGTCACGGCATGTCCTTCCGATATGCCTACGTCATACACGCGTTCCGGCATCTCTTTCTGCAGTATATCTATCGATGTCCCCGATGACATGGCCGCCGTGATGCCGACAATCTCAGGCCGCTTGTGCGCCAGTTTC